>LKHC01000026.1 GCA_001618605.1 Candidatus Fermentibacter danicus | reverse complement strand
CCGGCCTTGTCCTCCGTGCGGCCGATGATCCGGCCCGGCATGTTCCGGACCAGTTCCTTCCTGCAGGCCATGAAGCCGACGAAGGGGCCTCCGAAGGACATCGGTACGCCCATGCTCTGGCCTTCGCCGACCGCGATGTCGGCGCCGGCCGCTCCGGGCGATTCGAGCACTGCGGCGGCCACCGGGTCGGTCACCGAGATCAGCAGAGCGCCAGCGGCGTGAGCGAGCGAGGCGGCTGCACGAAGGTCCTGCACCACCCCGTGAAAGTCCGGCTGCTGCACGATGAGGGCGGCGGATTCCGACAGCGCCCCCCGTGCCGCATCGTAGTCGACGAGGCCGTCGGGAAGCCAGGGCACGGTCTCCATCGAGAAACCGCCCTGGGCCAGATACGTTCGTATGACCTCGAGGTATCGCGGGTTGATGGAGGCGCTCACGGCGACCCGGTTGCGCCTGGTGGCGCGGATGGCCATCAGGGCCGCTTCGGCGGCGGCGCTCGCTCCGTCGTACATGGAGGCGTTGGCGCAGTCGAGACCGGTCAGCCTCGCGATCATGGTCTGGTACTCGAAGATGCACTGGAGTGTGCCCTGGCTGACTTCGGCCTGGTAGGGGGTGTATGCCGTGTAGAACTCGCTCCGCAGGAGGATATGGTCGATCGCCGAGGGAATGAAATGGTCGTATGAACCGGCCCCGGCGAAGCAGACGAGGGAGGCGGCGGAGTTTGCGGAGGCCAGGGCTTCCGCCTCGCGGACGAGTTCGAGTTCGCTTGCGGCCTCAGGAAGGTCGAGCGCGCGTTCCAGCCTGCTCCCGGCCGGGATGGAGGCGATGAGTTCCCCGACCGTTTCCGCGCCTACGGCGGACAGCATCCGGCGCCTGTCGGCCCCGAGGATCGATGTGAATCTGCTCATCTATCGAACGCCTACTCTCCCGCAAGTTCCTTGTACTGCCCGGCGTCGAGCAGCCCTTCGAACTGCGAGGGGTTCGACGGGTGGATGGTTATGAGCCAGCCCTCTCCGTAGCAGTCCCTGTTCACCAGGCCCGGGTCGGACTCGAGGGCTTCGTTGGCTGCCACAACCTTGCCGTCCACGGGGGCGTAGAAGTCCTCGGCGGTCTTCACTGCTTCGAGCACTCCGGCGCTCTGTCCGGCGCGGAGGTCCTGACCGGCCAGGGGAAGCTCGACCATGACGATCTCTCCCATGAGTTCCTGAGCATGATCGGTGATACCCATCGTCACGTTCCCATCGGCTCCCAGCCTGACCCACTCATGGTTCTTCGTGTACCTGAGATCTCCGGGAATGCTGCTCATTCCTCGTCCCCTTTCTCATTACTGTTACTGCCGGCGGCTGCCGGCCGTGTAGAACGGCGTTCTGGTTATGGTGACGGGTATCCTGCGCCCCCTCAGCTCGGCCTCGATCTTCGTGCCGGCTTTGGAGCACGCCTTCTCGACGTATCCAAGCCCGACCACGACGTTGAGCGATGGGGCCATGCTCCCGCTGGTGACGACGCCGATCCTCCTGTCGACCTGGAAGAGTTCCGTGCCGTGGCGTATGACACCCTTGCCCTCCACGGTCAGTCCGACCAGGAGGCGGGAGACTCCGTCCTCCTTCTGGCGGCGGAGTACGTCACGGCCGACGAAATCCTTGTCGCTGGACAGCTTGACGGCCCAGCCCATCCTGGCCTCCAGGGGGGAGGTCGAGTGATCGATGTCGTTGCCGTACAGCACGTATCCTACTTCGAGGCGGAGGGTGTCCCTGGCCGCGAGCCCTACGGGCGTGATGCCGAGAGGTTCGCCCGCCTTCATCGCCGCGTCCCACACCGACGGTGCATCCTCGGCGGAGATGTAGAACTCGAATCCGTCCTCGCCGGTGTACCCGGTTCGCGAGATGATCGCCTGCCGCCCGGCGACCGTTCCCCGGGCCAGAGCGTAGAATCCGACGGAATCGAGATCGACCGTGGTCAGCAGGGCGGCCAGCTCCTGTGACTTCGGCCCCTGGATGGCGACCAGAGCCGTCTGGTCGCTCTCGTTGGTGATCCTGACGTCGAAGGACCCGGTGTGACTCATGACCCAGGCCCAGTCCTTGTCGATGTTGGCGGCGTTGACTACCATCAGGAACTCGTCGTCGCCGAGCCTGTAGACGATCAGGTCGTCCACTATGCCGGCGTCGGGATAGCACATGGCGCTGTAGAAGGCTTTTCCGACAGGGATATCCGCGTTGTTCGTCAGGAGCCCGTCGAGGAACTCGAGGGCGCCCGCGCCCTTCACGCGGAACTCGCCCATGTGGGAGAGATCGAAGATGCCCACGCCTTTGCGGACTACAAGGTGCTCATCGATGACGCTCCCGTAGCGGATCGGCATGAGATAGCCCCCGAAGGGCTCGATGTGGGCACCGAGAGCGACATGACGGCTGTAGAGTGGGGTTTGCTTGTCCATCGATTATCTTCTCCCTGAAGCATATGAAAAAACTCTGTCGAATCTACTAGGGCGCAATGGTCGGGGCAATGCGGCACGGACCATCCCGGCGGGAGCATTTCGGCGCATCCGAGGAGGAGTGCGGAGCCGCCTCCCGGGCCGCGCGGAGATGGCTTTCCTCCAGGGGTCTGCCATGCTGGGCGAGGGCCGGCGGGAAGAGCGTCGATTCCATGTACGACCTGCTCCTTCCGTCCGGCGGGAGAATCCTGGTGCGGCCCTGGCCCGTGACAGGGGCTTCCTTCGAGGACATGGCCGCAGCCCGGTGCGAGTATCTTCTGGCCGTCGAAATGTCCCCGCCCGGAGGCGGAGGGCCTGTTCCCGCCGCCCTGGTCACCCTTGCCGACGCATGGGATCTCTCCGGAGGCGATCCCTTCGCGAGTATCGATCTCCGCGGAGTCGTCGCCAGGAATCCGGCCGAACTCGCCGTTCTCGAAGGAGTATCGGCCCACCCGCGCCTGTCGTTCCTCCTGCGCTCGGCGTGGCTGCTGCTCGCCGGCGAGCCGGCGACGCCTCCCCCGGAGCTGAATCCCCGGTCACGGAGAAACCCGGTCCCTCCCCCGGAAACCGAGGACCGGCATCCGTCCGGAACGGACTAGATCCCCGGGCAGGCCTCGACTACGCTCTGATCGAGGTTCTTGTCTCCGTATGACTTCCTGAACCTGGCCGCGAACTCGCCGGCCAGCCTGCCGGCCCGCTCCCTGTAGGCGGCCTTGTCGGCCCAGGTGTTCTCCGGCTTCAGCACGGAGCAGTCGGAGAGGCCGGGGCAGGACACCGGCACGAGTACCTTGAAGAACGGATCGGCCTCGTATTGCACTCCGTCGAGCTTCCCTGAAAGGGCTGCGGAGACCATCGTCCTCGTGAGGGAGATGTCCATCCGCCTGCCGACTCCGTAGGGCCCGCCGCTCCAGCCGGTATTGACCAGGAAGACGGAAGTTCCGTGCTTGTCCAGCTTCTCTCCCAGCATCCCCGCGTAGATGTCCGGCAGAAGGGGCATGAAGGGGGCGCCGAAGAACCGGGAGAACGTGCTCTTCGGTTCCACGATACCGGCCTCGGTGCCGGCGAGCTTGCTCGTGTAGCCCATGAGGAACCAGAGCATGGCCTGACTCCTCGTGAGCTTCGCGAGAGGGGGGAGCACTCCGTTCGCGTCCGCGGTGAGGAAGAGGATGGTGCGCGGGTGCCCGGAGACGGGCGGCTCCTTGACGTTCGAGAGGAAGCTCAGCGGGTAGGAACCCCTGGAGTTGGGGGTGAAGCGCTCGTCGTCCAGATCGAAGGTGCCGTCGGGATAGATCATCGCGTTCTCGATGATGGCGCCGTGCTGCTCGACGGGCGCTTCGTGGAAGCAGGCGCGATAGATCTCGGGCTCCTTCTCCGGATCGAGGTTGATCATCTTCGCATAGCAGCCGAACTCGTAGTTGCTGATTTTCGAGTCGGTCCAGGCGTGCTCGTCGTCTCCGAGCAGCGCGCGTTCGGGGTCGGCCGAGAGCGTAGTCTTCCCTGTCCCCGAGAGCCCGAGCAGGAGGGCGGAATCGCCTCCGGGCCCCTCGTTCGCACTGCAGTGGAGCGAGAGGATGCCCTCCAGGGGCAGCATGTAGTTCATCACTGTGAAGACCAGCTTCTTGACGCTGCCGCAGTAGGCCGATCCGAAGACGACGCCGATGCGCCTGTCGAAGTCCATCCCGATCATCATCGTGGACGTGTGGCCCAGCCTCGGGTCGATCCTCAGCCGTCCCTCGTATCTGGCGGGGTCGAGCTTGTGGTCCGGAACGACTACGAGCGTGAACGGCCTGTCCTTGAAGATGCTCTTCGCGAGAGCCTTCTCGTCGAAGGGACGGAACATGTTGTAGGTGAAGAGAGTGGTGAGCGCCTTGTTGGATACGGTCCGCACGTGCAGGGTGCATTCGGGATCGGAACAGACCAGCCTGTCGGTCACGTAGAGCCTGCTGGAGGCTCCGTACACCTCGAGGGCGTCGTCGAGGACCATGTCGAAGGTCTCCTCGTCGACGGGGAGGCAGTTGGGGCTTGTCCAGTCGATGTTGGCGGCGCTGGAGGGTCTCTTGACTATGAGGGTGTCCTCGGGACTCCTGCCGGTCGATTCCGGCCTGGTCCAGGTCGCGAGCGCTCCGCAGGCGCTTACCACGGCCTCCTTGTTGCGCACGCACTCCATGATCATCTCGGAGCGCGGGATGTTTGTCATGACACCCTGGCGCGAGGCCAGGAATCCGGCGAGCCTCTCCTGGAAGAGCATCTTTCCTCCCCGTATATGTTGGATTTCCGACGGATGCAGGCGCTTCCGCCCGATGACAGAAACTTCTTCAAGAATAAGCCCGGGCGCGCGCAGGCGCAAACGTCCGGCCGGAAACCCCGGAACAACCGCCCCTGCTGCGGCCCGGGCCGAGATTCCTCCGCATGACCGCGAAGAAACATATTCGGCCCCGGACCCGCCGGATCGGCACAACAGCCGGAGGAACTGGATGAGACTCGTTCTGCTCGATGTCGACATGACGCTGATATCGGCCGCAGGCGCCGGGATAGCCTCCCTGGAGGGGGCTGTGCTCGAGCTGTTCGGCGTGGAACGGGCCTTCGAGGGCGTCGAATTCGCCGGGCGCACCGACAGCATGATCGTCGAGAGCGCCTTGACGGCGAAGGGCATCGAAGCGTCCGACGGGAACCTTTCGAGGGTCCGGAGCGAATACATCCGCCGGCTCTCCAGAACCCTCTCGGGGGGCTGGCCCGTGCGTGTGCTCGACGGAGTGCCCGCCCTGCTCGAACTCCTTTCGCAGCGTAAGGACGCATGCTTCGGGCTCGTGACGGGGAACTGGAAGGAGGGCGCCTTCCTGAAGCTCGCCGCGTGCGGGATAGACGGCTGCTTCCGTTTCGGCTCATTCGCGGAGTCCGGCAGGACGAGAAACGAACTGATCCCGCACGCGCTCAGCGGAGCGGAGAGGTTCTGCGGCTGCACCTTAGACCCCGGAGATGTGTGGGTCGTAGGCGATACACCCCACGACGTCGCCAGCGGGAAGGCCTGGGGGCTCCGCACCATGGCCGTGGCCACCGGACCCTACGGGGTGGGCGACCTCGAGGCCGCCGGCGCGGACGCGGCAGTGCCCGACCTGTCGGACACGGACCTCGTCGCGGGAATACTCCTGGGAAGGCAGGGCCGACCTTGAAACCATCCCTTGCATGGAGCCTCTACGACTGGGCGGACTCGGCCTTCGTCACTACGGTGGTCGCAGCCGTGCTCCCGGCCTATTTCGCCTCCGTGGTCTGCGGAGGAGCGGACTCGGTATCCCTGAACCTCTTCGGGATGCATCTCACCGGAAGCCCGACCTCGCTCTGGGGTTACGCGGTGGCGTTGGCCTCCCTCGTGGTGGCGGTGATCTCGCCCGTCGCGGGCGCCCTGGCCGACGCCGGAGGCCGCAGGAAGGCCTGTCTGGCGGCATTCGCCGCGGTCGGTATCGCCTCCTCGGCCATGCTCTCGCTGTCGGGGCCGGGCATGGTGCTCTACGTGCTGACCCTTCTGGTGACCGGAGAGATCGGATTCGCCGGGGCGCAGGTCTTCTACAACTCCCTCCTGGCCGATGCGTCCGCGGGGCTGGACAGGGATCGTCTGTCCTCCCGGGGGTTCGCCCTGGGGTATCTGGGAGGGGGGCTGCTGCTCGCGCTCAACACCGCGATGATCGCACGGCCTTCCGCATTCGGGCTTGCCGACGCCGCCCACGCCTGCCGCGTCAGCTTCGCCATGGTGGCCGTCTGGTGGGCGGTCTTCTCCATCCCCCTATTCCTCTTCGTCCGTGAGACGAAGACGGTCGTACGGGGACGGTCGCTCGCCCGGGCGGCGGGGATGCTCTGGGAAACGGCGCGGGACATCGTCTCCAGACGCAACCTGCTGCTCTTTCTCGTGGCGTTCCTCCTGTACAACGACGGCATACAGACCGTGATCCTCATGGCGACGGTCTACGGAAAGTCCGAGCTGGGGCTCGACACCGCCTCCATGACGACCGCACTGCTCGTGACCCAGCTTGTCGGCGTCCCCGGCAGCATCCTCTTCGGAAGGGCCGCCTCCAGGTTCGGCGCGCGGAAGGCCCTGCTCGCCGGAGTGGCCGCATACCTCGGGATTGTGCTGCTGGCTCTGGGAATGACCGACGAAGCGGGATTCCTGGCGCTCGCCACCCTCGTCGGACTGTTCCAGGGCGGCATGCAGGCGGTCAGCAGGAGCTTCTTCTCCCGGCTGATACCGGAGGGCAGGAGCGCCGAATACTTCGGGTTCTTCTCCATATCCACCCGGTTCGCCAGCATCTTCGGCCCGCTGCTGTTCGCCCTGGTAAGAGACGTGACCGGGAGCGGGAGAGCTGCGATTCTCTCGGTCGCCGTGCTGTTCGTGTGCGGAGGCGCCGTTCTGACGGCGGTCAGGGATCCGGCGGAGTGATGATAGCAGCCACGCTCGCATGCATTGCCACGGTCCTGATCGAGGAGATGTTCCTCAGGCGGAGCAGGCTCCGGCTCCTCGACAACGGCGACAGGGACGGAGAGACCCTTTCTCCGGCGCTCCAGACGAGAATCGAGGTCTTCAGGAAGCGATACAGGTTCATCCGGGTCGTCCAGTTCGTAGCCTTCGGCCTGGTCTGGGCGCTCGCGGGCGAGGCCGTCGGAGGGGCGTTTCTCGTCTCGCCGCTGGGCCAGATCACCACAGCGCTTCTCCTGCTGCAGCTCATCAGAATCCTCGGGAGGCGGGTGGTCAGGAGCTGGCTGCTCCTGACCGTAACGGCCGCGCAGCAGACGCTTCATGCCCTGCTAGTGATCCTGCTCTACACCCGGGGAGGTGGTCACGATGCAGGGGGAAAGGCCGGAATCCTGTACGGGTTCTTCATCACCGCCGCTACGGTTGCTGCGGCCGTGGCGGGCTCGTCCTCGGTGGTCTACCACTTCCGGAGATCGTCGCTCGGACTCAGGGCGTTCGGAGAGGAACCCCCTCCCCTGGTCGCCTCCGAGAAGATAGCGCGCAGGGCGCTGATCATGGCGTCCATACTGCTCATCTCCGCCCAGCTCTGCGGCATGGCGGGCCTCGTGCAGTCCGACGATCCCGTCACGATCCCCCTGGCGATCCCGGCGGCGGCGCTTCTCCCGTGTCTGGCCGCTCTCATGATATTCCGTTCCGACAGGCGCTTCCATCATCCCGCCGGCATGGTTCTGGCACTGCTTCCCTATCCCCTGCTCATGGTCTCGATACTGCTCGGACTGACCTCGGCCGGTTTCTGACATGGGCGGAGTCCTGCTGGTGCAGCTCCCGCTGAACGGGACCGCGGCCTTCGAGCCTACCGGCAACACCCCGCTCGCCGCCGGAATGCTCGCCGCCGCGGCCGGGCTCCCCCCGGAGGCTCTCCTGGACGGCACGGAGGCGGACACGCTGGGAGACAGGGCGCTAGTGGACGCCATCGTCCGGCGGAAACCCGGAATCGTCGGCTTCACCCTCTATTCGTGGAATGTCGAGCGATCCATCTACATCGCGTCCCGGCTGCGCAGGGCGCTGCCGGATGCGAAACTCCTCGCGGGAGGCCCGGAAGTCCAGCCGGACAACGCGTGGCTCCTCGCGGGGAATGCCTTCGATCTCCTGGTCGCAGGCGAGGGCGAGCCGCTGGCAGGGCTCCTCTCCGGAGAGATTCCCTTCCCCGCCGCGGGATTGATCGAGTCCGGTCTTCAGAGCTTCATCCCCGGGGAATACCCGGACCCCTGGCTCGGCGGGATACTCACGCCCGAACCGGGCGGATCGGTTTCGCTGGAGACGATACGGGGCTGCCCCTCGGGATGCGTCTACTGCGGTTACCGCCGCAGGCATCCCTTCCCCAGGATCATGTCGGCGCACGATGCCGTCGAGCACGCGCGGAAGATCTCCGCCCTCGGCGGAGGAGAGTTCGTCTTCATCGACCCGACATTCAACGCCAGACCCGATTTCGACCGTTTGCTGCGGGGCCTCGAGGGTCTGGGCCGGAAATGCTTCGCCGAGCTGCGGGGAGAGTCGGTCGATGCGAAAGTCGCGGCAGCCCTTCGCAGGGCCGGTTTCGAGAGCGTCGAACTGGGGCTTCAGACTTCGGACAGAGGCGTGCTCGCACGATGCGGCAGACCTTCCGACCCGACGGAGGTCGTCCGTGCGGCTTCATGTCTCCTCGAGAAGGGTGTGACCCCGGTCGTGGACATAATCATCGGCCTGCCGGGAGACGGCAGGGAAGGTCCGATCGGAGCCGCCGGGATGCTTGCGGAGGCAGGCGCCGGAGGGAGGGTGCAGGCGTTCTACCTCTCAGCCCTGCCGGGCACCGAACTCCGCACGATCGCAGGCCGGTACGGGCTGCGGTTCATGGATCGCCCGCCGTACTACGTGGAGGAGACGCCCTGGGGCGGCGTTGCCGAGATGGCGGCGGTACGCGAGGAGATATCGGACATCCTCGGATACGACGCCGATCTGGAACCCAGGCCGCTGCTCGTGGAAGGCTGGGAGGGCAGCGAGACATTCGACCTGGACCTGCCCGCTCTCGATCCGGGCGCGCCGCCTTCCTTCCGGCACGGGAGCCTGACGCTCCGGTCGTCGGACCTGGACGGACGGTGGGAGCGGATAGAGGCTCTCGTCCGGAGGCGCCTGGAGGCGGATCCCTACTGTGTGCTGGACGTCGTGCTGGCGCCGGGGGCGCCCTTCTCGTCGGACCTGCCGGATCGCATAAGGAAGCTGGCGCGATGCTCGGACTACTCGTCGAGGACAGCCGCGAGACACGGCTATGACGGCAATTTGAGAGTCTCGACCCTGCTCGGGGACTACCGGAGGTTCGACATCGCCTGGATCGACGGGATCTCTTGCGAATGCCCGGTGGTCGCGGTCGTGGACTCCCCGGAGGCTCTGCCGGCGGAACTCCGCGCTCTCGGAACCGGGGTGCGGCTGTCCGGACCAGGATGGGACCTCGCCGGACTCGCAGCCTCGACGGACGATCCCCTCTCCATCTTTTTCGAGTCCATCCTGTTGGAGCGACTCTGGTGCTCGATGCACCTGGGCTCGGAATAGCGGGCCGGGGCCGGATGGACAGGTTATTAGACATGCCTAATATTCGATGTATGAGTTCGAACATCACCAGGAGCATGGAGGACTACCTCCGCACGATTCACAGCCTCACCGCGGAAGAGGGCCGGGTCCGGGTGGCGGACATCGCGAGGGCCCGCGGGGTCAGCATGGCGAGCGTCTGCGAGGCGCTCCACAGGCTGGACCGCGAAGGCCTGGTCAACTACACCCTGGGCTCCTCCGGGAGCATCACCCTCACGGAGAAGGGCGCCGGGATGGCGCGTCGGCTGTCC
>LKHC01000025.1 GCA_001618605.1 Candidatus Fermentibacter danicus | reverse complement strand
CGGAAACCCTATCTTCGAAGATCGTGGAAGAATCCCCTCAGAACACCGGAAGGAGTACGGATGCCCTCGCAACCACACGGAGGACGCCTTATCCAGAGGCAGCAGGAGATCACGAAGAACCCGTGTCTCCTGGATGAGGCGGCTTCGCTTCCCCCGTTCCCGCTGAACGAGCGCGAAGCCTGCGATCTGGAGATGATAGGGTCCGGAGCCATGAGCCCGCTGGAGGGTTTCATGTCCCGCCCGGAATACGAAATGGTGCGCGATGCGATGAGGCTCCCGCAGGGTCCGGTATGGAGCCTTCCCGTGACCCTCTCCCTGAAGGCGGGCATGGATCGGCCTTCGGCAGGCAGTCGGATGGCTCTCCATGACGATTCCGGTACGATCAGGGGGATGATCGAGGTGGAAGACGTCTTCGACGCGGATCTCCACCTCGAGGCCACAAGAACCCTCAAGACCGACGATCCAGCCCATCCGGGCGCGGCATATCTCCTGGGTTTGACCGGGACCTACGTCGGCGGCAGGATCACGAGCTTCAGGAGGAAGGCCAAGGAGCCCTACGCGAGATACAGGCTCGATCCCCTGGAGACGCGCGTGCTCTTCGATGCGCTCGGCTGGAGGACGATCGTAGCCTTCCAGACCAGGAATCCCGTACACAGGGCTCACGAGTATATCCAGAAGAGCGCCCTCGAGATCGCCGACGGTCTTCTCCTGCATCCCCTGGTTGGCACGACCAAGGACGACGACATCCCCGCCGACATCAGGATGGCCTGCTACGAAGTGCTCCTAAGGGGCTACTTCCCGCGCTACAGGGCGGTGATGAGCGTATTCCCCGCCGCCATGAGATACGCGGGACCGAGGGAGGCGATCTTCCACGCCCTGGTCCGGAAGAACTACGGCTGCACCCATTTCATCGTCGGCCGCGATCACGC
>LKHC01000024.1 GCA_001618605.1 Candidatus Fermentibacter danicus | reverse complement strand
GAGACCCGCTCGAAGAGGGCTCTCGCCTTGTCCTCGTCCGTTCCTCCGAAGCGTACCATGAACGGTACGACACGAGGGCTCTCCCTGAGAGCCTTCCAGATCGCGGCGGCGATATGGAGCTGACTCTGGAAAGCCATGCCGGATCCGGTGAAGAACAGGAGATCGGCCTCCTCCTGACTCAGGACGGCCCTCAGGAACCGGTAGCTCTTGAAGGCCGAGAGACCTCCGGAGGTATCCGACTCGTTGAGCGGGAAGATGTCCTCCCTGCCTCCCGTAGCCATCTCCCAGAGCATCTTCCCGCCGCCGCCGCAGAGATTCGTGGCGACTGCGGCCGCACCTGCGGGTCTGGCTGCGCGGTTCTGCCTGAAGAAGGCGGTTCCTGCAGGATCGTCCCTGTTGATGGCCTCGACCGCCCGTTCGATCCGCGTGGAGTCCGATGAGGAGGCGCCGCCTGTTCCGAAGAGTTCCTCCTCGCCCTTCCTGACCGCTCTGCTCTCGAACTCGGCCCGGCAGTCCACGACCAGGGCCCGCCCATCACGGAGGATCGCTACGGGATTGGCTTCGAGCACGAGCAACCGGTACTTCAGGAATGTTCCCACCATCCCGGCGAGGATGCCGGCCACGCCGTCGGACCACCCTCCGGAGGGCAGTACCTTCAGGATTTCCTCCTTCGAAGGCGGTTTGGAGAGTGGGAAGCGCATCTCGACCAGGGAGCCGGCACGGGATTCGATACCGGAACCGCCGCTTTCGCTGAAGAGAACCCTGCCCCCCGGCATGTCCGAGGAGGAACCGCCGTCGAAGACGACGGCGCAGTAGAGTTCCCTCTCGATGTCGACGCCCGAGGTCATCAGGACGCATTCGCATCCTTCGCGCGACAGCAGCTCGTCGAGGTTCGCAGCGAGATCCGGGGCCGAGTCGATCCTCCTTACGAGTCCGGCCTTCTTCCTGCTGGTGGCCCCGGGTATCTGGGCCTTGAGAAAGACAGGGAAGGCGGGCGTCGTCTCGGGAAGCCCGCGGAGTACCGATCCCGGGACGAGGGGGACGCCCTCGCGCTCGAGGAGGGCACGGGTTCGATATTCGGCTAGTGCTGGCATTGTCCTCTCCGTCCGATCCGCATAACGCCCAGCGGAGGTGTGCGGATCACTGGCCTGGCAGCCCTGCGGCCGCCTCCTTCGCCGCCCTGTCCGTTCGCCTCACGGATAGATACCAGTCGAGGGCGACGGATGGCGACAGACCGTACAGATAGTTGTATTCAGTATAGCAGCCTGCGACACATGCCTGGCAGGGGAGGGGCGGGAGCGCTCTGAAGGCTTTCTCGAAACCCATCTCCACCGCGTTGGGCGCATCCTCGGACAGACCTATCAGGAGAGAGCAGGGATAGAGCCTGCCGTCGGCGTCCACATTGCAGTACATGGCCCCGGCGCGGCACCTGGTGCCGTGGAATCGCTCCGGAAGCGTCGTCTTCCGATAATCCGGCCATCTGGACAGGCTTTCCAGACAGCGCACGGAATTTGCGATGGGCGCGCCCTCCCTCTTCCTGCGCAGGAGATGCCCGAATGCCTCCGCATACTCCTCCCGGGACGGCATCATCCCTTCGGGGTTCCTCCCGAGCTTATCGTTGTGATGGAGGGTCTGGAAGGTTGTGAGGAATCCCTTCATGCGGGCCGTGTCCAGTATCTCGTCGATGAGGTGCAGGTTGTTGCGGGTCAGGACGGTGATCGTCCACAGGCGCACTCTGCCGGCGGAAGCGTCGATCGCCGCGGTGACCCTGGCGTGGCTCCCCGGCTGCCTGTTGGCGTCGTGAGCCTTCTCGGGGCCGTCGTAAGCGAGGACCAGGTGGTCGATGGCTTCGAGTATCTCCGGCCGGGAGGGGACCAGATAGCCGTTCGAGTCCAGGCTGACGTATATGCCCAGGCTTCTGGCGTGGGAGCAGATGTCGACGATGTCCTGCCGGGCGAGCGGCTCACCGCCCCAGACGCCGATGCGCCTCGTACCCGCGGCGGCCATTTCCGAGATCATCCTCTTCCAGACGCCGGTGGGGAGGTCCGGCCGCCCCTGCTCGGGTATCTGGCAGTATGCGCACCTGCTTGGGCAGCGGTCGGTCACCGAGATCATCACGTTCACGGGTCTCGACCGTCCCATGAGACCCAGCAGGGCATCGAAGCCCATTCCCAACTGTCCGGCAGTGTTCACCAGGCTCTTCCTTCCGGTCGCAAATAACGATGCAACCGGTTGCCGGGCCTTCACGGCCGGCATCCGGGATTGCAGGGGAAATCGATTCCGCGGCTCCCGCAGCGTCCTGAATATAGGGGGATGGAATAGATCGTAGCACTCCCCGGTATCACGCGTAAGGCATGGGCCGTCTCCCGGCGGCCCGCATTGACACCGTTCGGGCATTTGATAGAATCACAGGGTATCAACACTCTCCCCCGGAGGAAGGAAATGAGGAAGGTTCTTCTCGCTCTCGCGGCTCTCGCCCTGGCCGCTTCTGCCGGTACGATCAAGATCACGAACAACACCGGCGGCTGGGACATCTACTATGCGTACATCTCCCCGGCCGACTCGGACCAGTGGGGCAACGACTGGCTGGGTAGCGACATAATGAGCGATGGTGAAACCTGGGAGTTCCCCGTCGCCAACGGTACCTGGGACATCAGGCTGGTAGACGAGGACGGCGACGATTACATCCTCTACAACGTGCCCGTCTCGGGAACGTGGACCTGGAACGTCACTCTCAGCGATCTCGGCGAGAACTACTACTCCGGCTCCAGCGCCCCCACGGGCGCCAGAACCGGCTCCACGAGCACCGGCGGCAACGCTCCCGTCACCATCTACAACGACCTCGGGAACTGGACCATCTATTACGTCTACTGCAGCTCGTCCTCCGACTCCAACTGGGGCAGCGACCGGCTCGGCAGCAGCACAATCTCCCCCGGCCAGTCCTTCACCTTCAACGTCCCCGGCGGCGACAACTACGACATCTACTGCAAGGACGAGGACGGCGACACCTACTCGCTTTACGGGGTCTGGATCGGCAACAACGGATTCTACTGGTCCGTCGACCTCGGCGACATCGACTGACCCTCGATTCAATTGGTATGGCCGGCCGCCCCCGCGGGCGGCCGGTTCCTTTTCAATCCGCCCTTCGCCTTCCGCTCTTCCGCTCTCCGCAGCCTCCGGGGCGTTCTCCGCCGGGGAGGCCGTTCCTCGGACAGAATCCGGCGAGTACGCACGAGGGACAACCGGGGCGCCGTGCCATGCAGACCCTCCTGCCGTGGAAACCCAGGGAATGACTGAAGAGGGTGCGCTTTTCGGGCGGGATGATCTTCTCCAGATCCTGCTCGATCCTGCCGGGATCTGTGGAGGATGTGAACCCGAGTCGGCACGAGAGCCTCTTCACGTGGGTGTCCACGATAAGCGCAGGCAAACCGAACAACTCGGCGCGGACGACGTTCGCGGTCTTCCTGCCCACGCCGGGGATCAGCAGCAGGCGGTCGAACTCCCGGGGCACCTCTCCTCCGTTGTCGAGCAGCCATGCGGCCGCTCCCTGGATCGAGGCGGCCTTGGAGCGGAAGAAGCCCAGAGGATGGATGATCCTCTCCACTTCGCTCCTTTCCGCCGTCGCGAGGCTGGGCAGGTCCGGGAAGGCATTCCAGAGAACAGGCGTGACCCTGTTCACGGATTCGTCCGTCGTCTGCGCCGATAGAATGGTAGAAAGCAGAAGCCTGTACGGCACTCCTCCGTATTCCAGCAGGCAGTGCGCATCCGGGTACTCCTCCGCGAGTAGGCGGACGGTTTCGGCCGCCCTGTCCCTGATCCTCATCACGACCTCCATGTTTGCGGGACGGACCGGGGGTTGCTTATGCTTGACACTCAATCTAACCAGACAGAACAGCCCCGTCAGGAAGGCTGCGTGGAAAGGATGCCGATGGAGTCGGGAAAGTGCAGCGGAATCTCCGGATCGATGCTCCTGACCCCCGGGCGCTTTCCAGATCGGAGGGGCAGCTTCACCGAGATCTTCCGCTCCTCATGGTTCGACGGGCTGTTCGGGGGGGATGTGCAGATCAACTGCACGAGGTCTATGGCGGGCGTGCTGCGCGGCCTGCACTATCACCTGAAGCAGACCGACCTCTGGTTTCCCGTGGAGGGAAGGGTTCTCGCCGCGCTGCTGGATCTCCGGCCGGACTCTCCTGATCTCGGAAGGTCCGTGACGATCGAGATGGACTCCTCAGCCGGGTCCGCGCTTCTCATCCCTCCCGGCGTCGCGCACGGCTACCTCTCGAAGACCCCTTCGACGATGATCTACGTCGTAAACAACTTCTATGACGGTACTGACGAGTACGGCACGGCCTGGGACGATCCGGCGAACGGAATCGACTGGGGCGTGTCCGATCCGATAGTCAGTCCGAGGGATGCGTCCAATCCTCCGCTTCGGGATGCGGGCCCCCTCGCTCTGGTGATGGGAGGCTGATCGATATGAACTGGGGATTGTTCCTTCCGGATGCCGGCGAGGCGGCGATGATTGTTTTCGGGCTCGCACTGATCGCTTTCGCAGTCAGGAAGGGCTACGAGCCCCTCCTGCTTCTGCCGATCGGCCTCGGCATGGTCCTGGTCAATCTCCCGGCATCCCCCATGAGGGAGGTGGATTCATTCCTGGGCATTCTCTATCGCTTCGGCATCGCCAACGAGTTCTTCCCGCTGTTGATCTTCATCGCCATCGGGGCCATGCTCGACTTCAAGCCCCTTCTGGAGAGACCGTGGCTCGTGGTTTTCGGAGCCGCCGGACAGGTGGGCATCTTCGGGGCGCTCCTCGCCGCCCTGATCGTGGGATTCCCCCTCTTCGAGGCCGCATCGATCGGCGTGATCGGCACGGCGGACGGCCCTACGTCGATCGTAGTAGCCTCGCGGCTGGCCCCGCGAATAGTCGGGTCGGTCACGCTGGCCGCGTATTCCTACATGGCCCTCGTGCCTCTGATCCAGCCGCCCATCATGCGGCTGATGACGACACGCAGGGAGCGGCTGGTGAGGATGAGCACCCAGGATGATTCCGGAGCGGCGGTGACGTCCACGCTCCTGAAGATCTTCCCCTACACGATCATACTGATCAGCGCCATGCTCAGCCCCCTCAGCATCCCCCTGATAGGCACCCTCATGTTCGGCAACATCCTCGCGACCTCGGGAGTCACGGAGAGCCTCGCATCCGCCGCCAGGAACACGCTGTCGAGCCTCGTGACGCTTTTCCTCGGGATCGCGGTAGGCTCGACGATGAAGGCCGAGATATTCCTCCAGACCGAGACTCTGCTCATCTTCGGCCTCGGGCTCCTCGCCTTCATAGTGTCCACGGTATTCGGGGTGGGCCTGGGGAAGATACTGCATGCGCTCGGAGTCAAGGTTAACCCTCTCATCGGGGCCGCCGGCCTCTCCTCCTTCCCCATGTCGGCACGGCTCGTGCAGCAGCTCGGCCGGGAGGAGGACAGGAACAACTTCCTCCTTATGCACGCCGTGAGCGCGAATGTCTCCGGGCAGATCGGATCCGTACTGGCCGGCGGAGTTCTCCTGGATCTCTGTCTGCGTTCGGGCGACACGCAAGGAGTATCGCAGGGTCTCTCGATCCTGGCCGGGGGGATGGGCAAGGTTCTGCTCGGCCTCGTGATGATAGGCCTCACCATCCAGGTGCTCAAGGGACTGTCCGGGTTGAGGAGGAGAAGCTGAGGAGGGGAGCGGTGGTGCCGAAGGGGGGACTTGAACCCCCACAAGGTTTCCCTTACTAGGTCCTGAACCTAGCGCGTCTGCCATTCCGCCACTTCGGCACCGGGCGGAAGATTCTAGCCCGGCGGAGTTGGACCGTCAATGACCGGAGATTCTCCTTGAAGGATATCATCGCTCGTAACAAGAGGGCATTCCACGATTACGAGATACTGGACACCATCGAGGCCGGAATAGTCCTGCGGGGAACGGAGGCCCGTTCGATCCGGACCGGCGGTTCCGGCCTGACGGGCGCCTATGCCGCCTTCGACGACGGCGGACAGCTCTGGATCATCGGGATGCACGTTCCGGAGTACAGCCAGGCCAGGGAGAATCATTCTCCGAACCGCAGGCGCAAGCTGCTCGCGCACAGGCGCGAACTCGACAGGCTGAGGCGAAGGATCGACGAGAAGGGGCTGACACTGATTCCTCTCGATCTCCACTACACGAACGGGATCGTCAAGGTTCTCCTCGGCCTCTGCAGGGGCCGTAAGGAGCACGACAGGCGCGAGGACATCGCAAAGCGTGACGCCCAGAGGCGGATCGAGTCCGCGATGAAGGTCCGGCGTGGCTGAGGTTTTCCTCGCGGCGCTCGCGCTCCTGTCCGCCTCGAACGCGAGAGTCATTCCCAGACCGGACGGGGCGATACTCGAATTAGTGTCGGACACTCCCATCGAGCCGTCGGTCGGGTGCGAAGGCTGTTCGGTCCACATCGCAACCGGAGGGACTATCGAACCCCCTCCGACGCCCTGGTCGATCTGGATAGACGAAATCCGGACAGCCGCCGACTCCTGCGAGCTGATCGTCACCGGCTCTCCGCTGGTGCTCTCCGTCGACTGGGCGTTGAGCGCCGACAGCCTGACCCTCCTCGTCTTCTTCCGTGCGGGCACGGTGCTGAACCTGCCGTCGCTCTCCTGGGCCGGTCCGCCGGAAGAGCCGCCGGCGCTCCTTGCAGAATCGTCGGATTCTCTCGCCATGTCGGCTCTTTCATCCGGCCTTCCCGCTCCATGGCTGGCCGAATTCGACTGCATCGTTCTCGATCCCGGACACGGGGGCAGGGATCCCGGCGCCGTAGGGCCCGGAGGATCGGCCGAAAAGGACAGGAACCTGGAGATCGCACTCCTCGTGAGGGATCTGCTGGCCGTCGAGATGCCTTCCGTCAGAGTCGTGATGACTCGTTCGGACGACAGATACGTCTCCCTCGGCGAGCGGACCAGGATCGCGAACCGCGAGAGGGCCGACCTATTCCTGAGCATCCACTGCAATGCCAGCACGAACAGGGCCGCCGGCGGTTTCGAGACATACTTCCTGAGCCTCGCGAGGACGGACGACGCCAGAGCGGTGGCCGCCATGGAAAACAGCGCCGCCGAACTGGACAGCGCGGTTGTGGGAGAGTCCTCGGCAGACGCCCTCTCGTTCCTTCTGGCGGACATGGCCCAGAACCTGTACCTGAGTCAGAGCAGCTCGCTGGCGGAGCTTGTGCAGCAGGGCATCTCGCGGGTCTGGGAGGGCGGTTCCGACAGGGGAGTGAAGCAGGCCGGCTTCTACGTCCTGAGGGGAGCATGGATGCCCTCGATCCTGGTCGAGGTGGCCTTCATCTCGAATCCGGCGGAGGAACGACTTCTTCGCGACCTGGACTTCCGGTTCCGCGCCGCCTCCGCTATTGTTTCAGGAATCAGAGCCTTCGCCAACAATCAGGGGAGATGAACCGGTTGAGAAGACGAGAGAACACGAGAAACCGGCTGGTCAGAGGCATTCTGATCGAGCTGGGCATCGTTGCCCTCCTGGCGCTGACGCTCCTCGTCGGATTGAGGATCATGAACAAACGACTCGGTCTGTCCGAGGAACCCGCAGACCAGGAAGTCGTATCGGCCGACCTTCCCGCAATCGATTCCCTCCCGGCGCCTGCCGCCGAAGAGGCGGCCGACGCCCCGACGGAGACCGTCGCCGACAGGCCCGAGTCCTCCTGGACCTCCACCCCTTGCTCACTCTTCGTCTCGGCCACCTCCGACGCCGTCACGATACAGCTCCCAGAGGCCCCGACGACGGACGACATACCTCTCGAGACCATGCTCCTGGTCAGGGCGTGGGGCGGCCTCGCCGGGCTGGACGAATCCCAGGCGGAAAGACTCTTCACCTTCATCAGGAACGATACCATCTACGTTGACGCCCCCCGGGCTTTCGACCCCGAAGGCCTCGTGAGAACGGTGGAGGGCCGTTTCGTGAACTACACCCGTCTCTTCCCGCTGGTCTCCGGAGCGACGATGGAAGGCTGTCAGGACGGGCTGCCTGTCCGCGGCGTCAGGGATGCGATCTAGACCTGTGCAGACCAGGCCCGCCATCGGTGTCTTCGATTCGGGGACAGGCGGCCTGACGCTCGTCAGGGAGATAATGCGCCAGTTGCCGGATGAACCCGTGATCTACTTCGGCGACACCGCGAGGGTTCCCTACGGGTCCAAATCCCCCGAGACGGTCATAAGATTCTCCCTCGAGGACGCCGCATTCCTGCTCGGGAAAGGCATCAGGCTTCTCGTCGCGGCCTGCAACACTGCCTCCTCGGTAAGCATGCCGGCCCTGAGGGAATACAGCAGCGTACCCGTAGTGGGCGTCATCGAGCCCGGCGCCATGGCGGCCGCGAAGGCCACCAGGACGGGAATCGTCGGCGTGATCGGCACCAACGGCACGATCTCGAGCGGCGCATATCAGAAGGCTCTCAGGGATGCAGGCGGGATCAAGGCCGTCATAGCTCAGCCCTGCCCTCTCCTTGTGCCGCTGGTCGAGGAGGGCTGGCTCGATCACAGGATAACCGTGGAGATCGTGGAGGAGTACATGGCTCCTCTGATCCGGGAGAGGATCGACACCCTCGTTCTCGGATGCACCCACTACCCCCTCCTCAAGAGCGTCTTCAGCCAGGTGATGGGCCCGGGCGTGACGCTGGTGGATTCCGCCGAATCGACCGTTTCCGCCGTCAGGGAGATACTGGGGGCCGCAGGGGGCGCGGGGGGGGCGGAGGCTCCTCCCGAACACGCTTTCTACGTCAGCGACATTCCCTTGAAGTTTCAGGAGATAGCCCAGCGGTTCCTGGGCCGATCCATACCCCTAGTCACCCAGGTGGAGGTCGGCGATGCCTGAAGGGCGAGCCAGAGGCGACGGAAGAACTGACGGAGACATCAGGGAGATATCCTTCGAGACGGGATTCCAGCCATCCCCGGACGGGAGTGCGCTCATCTCGTGGGGGGAGACGAGAGTCCTCTGTTCCGCGACCATAGAGAACAGGGTGCCGCCCTTCATCGCCCCGAAGAGTGGAGGATGGGTCACGGCCGAATACGACATGCTCCCGGGCAGCGGAAACCGCCGGGTTAAGCGGGACAGGAGCGGAGCGCCCAAGGGCAGGAGCCAGGAGATACAGCGGCTCATCGGAAGGAGCCTCAGACAGACTCTCGACCTTTCGAGGATACCCGACAGGACGATTACCATCGACTGCGACGTGCTCGTGGCGGACGGCGGCACCAGGGTGGCCGCCATAACCGGGGGAGCCGTGGCTCTCCGGCTCGCGCTGAAGAGAATGCTGACCAGGGGCGACATCGAGACCGATCCCTGGAAGGGCTTCGTGGGCGCGCTGAGCATCGGGCTGGTGGACGGCAGAATCCTTGCGGACCTGACCTACGAGGAGGACTCGAAGGCGGAGATGGACATGAACGTAGTCTGTCTATCCTCGGGTCTGCTCGTGGAGCTGCAGGCCTCGGCGGAGCACCGTCCGGTGCACATGGAAACGGTAATGGACATGGCCGGGCAGGCGGTCTCGTCGATTCTGGGCTACGTGATCCCGAGCCAGAAACTGGCGGCCGGCGACTGATGCAGCCGGAATCGCCGACCCGGCTTCTGGTCCTCGCATCGGGCAACCCGGACAAACTGTCGGAGGTCCGCTCGATACTCGCCGATCGTCCTGTGCGCATCGTCCCTGTCACCGACCTCGTCCCGGACTGGATCTGCGAAGAAACCGGCGCCTCGATCGAGGAAAACGCGGTCATCAAGGCCAGGGCGGCGTCGGCGGCAGCCGGTCTGCCGGCCGTGGCGGACGATACCGGTCTGTTCGTGGCGGCGCTTGGCGGCGGACCGGGTGTCTACTCCGCCAGATACGCCGGCAGGGATGCGGGCTATGAGGACAATGTCCGCAAGCTTCTCAGGGTCCTGCGCTGGGAGGAGGGGGATTCCAGGAGGGCCGTGTTCCGCACCGCCGCTGCGTATTCCGATTCCTCCGGACTCACACTCACCGCCTCAGGCGAGGTCGCGGGAACCATACTCACGGAACCGAGGGGGACGGGCGGGTTCGGATACGACCCGGTCTTCTTCGCCGAAGCCCTGGGCTGCACCTACGCCGAATGCCCGGCCGGGTCGAAGAACAGAGCGAGCCACCGCGCAAGGGCGTTCGAAGCCCTGATGGGGCTCATCATCCCTGCCTGGAAGGCGGCCTCAGAACTCCAGGGCTGAGTCGCTCAACCCGGGCGAGAGTTCCTTGTGGACCGCCCTGTGCATCTCGGCGGCGAGCATGTGCATCTCTTCCGAGGAAGCCTCGGGCTGTTCGAAGGCCAGTATCGAAAGCGCCTCGTCCGCCTTCCTGAGCCTCGCGGAAACGATCGAGGCGAGGCTGAAGAGCAGCCTGGAGGCCGTATAGGGATTCTTGAGCAGGAGCTTGGGGAAATCCGATCTGCAGAACCGGAGGAGAGTGCCGTCGGTCTGGGCTCTCACGCAGGCCGATCTCGGCGACCCGTCGAGGAACGACAGCTCACCGAACACATCCCCCCTGTTCAGCAGAGCCAGAACGAAATCCTCGCCGCCGGTCTCCTCGTAGACCTTGAATACGCCTGAATCCACAACGTAGAGGTCGCCTCCGCCCTCGCCCTTTCTCAGCACCGCCGACCCGGCGGGAGCTTCGACTCTGGTGCACTCGGAGAGGATCTCCTCCTCCTCCGTGGGGCTCAACTGCGGGAAAACCCTCTTCTTCTCGCTCATTTCGACCCCCGGGTCTAAAGAAGGTCGTCGCCCGGTTCGGTCACCTGCGACCTCACCGAGATCCTTATGCCGGAGATGAGCCGCCTGAGTTCGGACAGCTCCCTGTCGTCACGCTCCTTGGCCATCCCGGCCATCCTCTCGTCGACGCTGCGCAGCCTGCTGGACATCATTCTGCCGAGGAAAACCAGTATGAGGAGGCCGAGACAGTGATTCGAGGACTGCAGGAGAGCGAAGTTCTGCCTGGTCATCCTGAGCACCTCGGATTCTCCTTCGGATGTCACGGTGGCCGAACGAGGGCTGCCGTCAAGGAAGGACATCTCTCCGAAGACGTCCCCCTCGCGGAGCCGGGCCAGGAGGAAATCCTCGCCCGTGCCGCGGTCGATGACCTTGAGCGACCCTCTCAGGAGAACGAAGAAATCCGTGGAGACATCGCCCTGGTTCACCAGTACGCCGCCGTCGCCGACTTTCACGAGTTCGCAGAAGGATTGGAAGGAACCGCTCTCGAGGGGATGGAAATCTCCAAACATCTCCTGGGTGTTCATATTCCTCCTCGGGGTCCGGTACGGGCTCCGATCAAACGAAACCGACTGTTTCGATTATGCGGAAACGGATTGCCGGACGGAACCTCTGCGCGGGAGAATCATGAGCTTGCCCATCATGAGGGTCCGTCGTCCCTAGGGTATTCCCGTCATTGCGGAGATATCCAGGAATTACATGGGACGGCGAAGACTGCCCGCTCCCGGTCGCCGAATCCTGGATCGCCGACGGCGGCTTCATGGCCGGAGAGATCGACGGGATCGTCTTCGGCTGTTACAGGATGACGCCGATGCCCGGAGCCGAACGCCCGGATCTTCAGAACGAGGTGCGGGAGCAGGCCATGATCAGATCGAGCACGTCCGCCCGCAGACTGTATCTTGCGGACAGCACGCTGTCCCCTCCGTCCGGATCCTCCATCACCCATGACGATATGAGAGAGATGTTCCGCATCTCGCTGGGAGAGCGGTCCGGAATGCCGATCCTTCTGAGGGCCCCGGCATAGGCGATGCAGGCCTCCAGCCTCTCCCGGGGGGTGCCGAGGCCGAGGCGCCATCTGATGACGGCATTCTGCCACAGCAGAGGCAGGTTTCCCGGACAGTTCCTCAGACCCTCCTCGAGCAGTCTCATCCCTTCGTCCGGCATGCCCAGATTCACGGCCAGGTGGTAGGAACCGTCCTCGTAGGCGCGCCAGTAGTCCGGCTTCAGTTTGACGATCATCCAGATCTGGGGCAGGTAGTCCGCGATCTGCGCCCAGTCGTAACCCTGATACATCAT
>LKHC01000023.1 GCA_001618605.1 Candidatus Fermentibacter danicus | reverse complement strand
AAAGTACGCGAGATGCTGGCGGCGGGCGAAGTCCCCCCGCAGGAGTTCACCAGGCCCGAGATCGCCCAGATACTGGTCGGATGGGCTTCCGGAAGGAGCAAGGCTAGATGAGCGGAACAATCATAGAAGTCAGGGGCGGCGGCTCGGACGGGGGAGCGCTGGACAGGTTCGGCGAGGAACTCGCCTCCCGTGGTGCGAGAGTCGAGGTGGTCAGAGAGGGAGGCGCCTCCGGTCTGTCCGGTGGACAGGCGGCTCCGGCATGCAGGGCCCTCGCGCGCCATGGAGTGATAGTTGTGACATCCCTCGAGGGGATCGAACCCGGGGAAGGAACGGTCCTAATCCGGACCGACATCGCCGAGATCACCGACGCCGCCAGGCTCGACGCCTTCATGAGAAGGCTGGAGCTGTCGGGGAACGTTCCTCCACCCTCCGGCAAACCCTCGCCGGAAGAGGAGGAGGCGGTCAGAGCGCGCCTTCGCGAGCTGGGATACCTCTGAGGACCACATGCACATATGGCTGCGCCCCGCTGAAATCAACACTTTCGCGGCCCTGCAGGAATCCGCCGCCTGTACGGGCCTGACGGAGCACGCATGAAGACCATCAAGCTGAAGCTGGACGAGGCGATGGCCGAGCGGCTGGCGAAGACCGCGGCCATGATCGGCTATTCCTCGTCCGAGGAATTCGCGGCCCACATCATCTCGAGGGAGCTGGACAAGCTCGATCCGGGGCAGGAAGAATCCGAGGAGGAGCTGAAGAGGAAGCTGCAGGGGCTGGGCTACATGGCCTAGGGTCTTCTTCTCATGGCCAGTAGGAACCAGGCCGTCGCGCCCAGACTCGAGAAGACTATGTAGAGGACGAGCCATCCGGATCTGATCCCGGCGAGCCTGTACCGCACGGGTTCCAGGGAGATGCTCCCGTCCAGCTCCGGCCCGTCGCCCGTGAGCGTCCGGACCGACGGATCGAGCAGACCCGCGGCGGTGATCGAGGTGGAGAAGGCCGACGGGACAGGCGCCCCGGCCCTGTCGATGCCGATCTCCACCTCCCGTCCGTCGAGAACTATGGTTCCCCGTCCGGCGACCGCCGCCCTGAAGGCGACCGTCTGCGGCGACACCCCTCTCACGACCGGGNNCGCCGCCCGAACCTCGATTCGATCTGTCCGTAGGACACCATGAACGGCACGGCCGCGAGGAGCATGGGAAGCAGGAGCGCGGCGAGGAAGACCAGCGTCCGCCAGAGGGAGGAAAGGGCCAGGCGGATGACCGATACGGGATCGTCGACATGGAGGATCATCCCCGCTATCCTCGAAAGGGCCTGGCGCATGAGAGAATCCAGCCCGCGCGGGGAGGCGAGGCGGAAGGCCTCCGCCATGGGGATGCCGGTAAGGACCGACAGAAGCGCCAGCCCGAAAACGGGGGAGAGGGAGGCGGCTGGGACCGCCGCAACACTGTAGAGGCGCGACACCAGGCCGGCCGCGCCGAGAAGCGCCTCACCCATCGAGGATGTTCCTCCCGGGCGGTTCCGTCGAGGCTCCGAGAAAACCGCACACTGTGCGGCCGATGTCCCTCAATGCAGGATCAGGGATCTTCGTCCGGAGGCTCGAGATTATGACTCCCGGCACGGCGTCCGGATCCATGCAGTGGTCGCCGCTCCACCGATCGGTGTTGTCCGAGACGACGTCCTCGGAGTACTGTCCGAGCGTGGTTTCCCAGGAAGCCCGGAATCCGTCGGCATAGCCCACGATCAGGTCCGGCGCGTGAGGCGGCAGGTCGGGGACGGCGCCTCCTCCGAGTATCCTGACGTTGCTTACGGGGTGGAGCCCGGTGACCGGATCGACTGCGCCTAGAAGGCCGGCTGCGATTTCCGAGAGAAGCCCCGGGGCTTCGGAGGGATCGACGACCCCGCCCGTCTCCCGGCCTCTAAGATTCAGGTAGAGACTGTTTATCCCGAGGCCATACGCGGCGGTCGAACCCCAGTCGGTCCCCCGGAACATGTCCCCGCTCCTCGCGGAGACCGGGTCCGCCAGCCTGGAGTATCCCTCCGCGGCGAGCCACGTGTTCAGGTTGAAGCCCCTGCGGAACGGCGAGAACCCATGGTCGGATATGACCGCCATGTACGTGTCCTCGTCCAGCATGCCCATAGCCTCCCCGATTGCCTCGTCCATCATCGCGTAGAGCCTGGGCACCACCCCCCTCGCACCTTCGGCCACGGTTCCGTGCGTCGGGCTGGTCGCGTCGAGATCCCGGTAGAACATGTGCAGATTGAGGTCGAGAGTGCTGAAATAGAAGAAGAACAGGCCGTCGCTGAAGCGCCTGAGACCTTCTCTCATAAGCGAGAGCTGCTCGCGGTAGAGGAACATGGCCTGGTCGATATATGACAGGTCGTCCAGCACCCCGCGCGACAGAGCCTTCGTGTCCTCGGGGAAGCCCTTGGTATGGAACGGCCCCAGCTCGAAGGCGAGGTCGGGCGCATAATCGCGGGGCGAACTCACCGGCATGGACGCCCGCGACGGGTCCATGTTCAGAGGGCTGACGTAGAGTTCGAAATAGGGATCGACCGATCTCAGGAAGAACCTGGCGATGGCGTTGACACGGGAAAGGCCGCCGAGGAACTCGAAACGGACCGGAATCCACCCGCTCCACTCGCCCGTGCCCAGAACGGCGGCTCCGCTTCCCGTTTCGACGAGTGCTCCTCCCGAAGCCTTGTCCACTGTTACGGACAGGGATATCCGGCTCGTCGGAGAGCCCTCCCGGAAGGGGTCGGCGGGGCCGTCGAGCGGACACTCGAAGCGCCCCTCCTCGCCCCTCACGGCCGTTACGACGCCGCCCGAGGTGTCGTCGCTTATCATCCTGGGGTTGTTCGTGAAGAAGGTGAAACTGCCCTGGCTGCCACGGACGTCCGGGGTCCCCAGGCCGCAGAGTATCCTGGCTCCGCCGGCCGAGGCCGGCGGGAAGTCCACGGGGAGCTTCATGAGATCCACGGGGATTCCGTCCCCGGTCAGGCAGTGCCAGAACGGCCTTCCCCGCCTGAGGAGCCTCATCGACGACCCTTCGAGGGGGAGGACCAGCTTCCCGATCCTTGCGGCCGCTCCTCCGGGCTCCACGGCGGAAGTCGACAGGTAGGGCGCGATCGTAGCCGGATCCCTGTGAACGAAATCGAAGATGCCGTGCTCCTCCGGTCCCGTTCCGGTGATGAAGCTCGACCAGGCGACGGGGCTCTGGGGCGGGAACTCGGTGCCGAGTCTGGAGAAGCCGCCCATGCGCGCAAGCCTGGAGCAATTGGGCATCAGCCCCCTGTCCATGAACGACCGGGTCAGCCGGGGATCCATCCCGTCCACGGCGAGGAGGATCACCCGCCGGCCACGCCGCCCGGTGCCGACGCCCCTGGCGCAGGCCAGGGCCAGGGCCGCCGCGGGGGCCAGGGATGCGATCCGAAGGAACTCCCTTCTCTTCATTCGTCGATCCCTTCAAGCAGGACGCGGCCCTCCATGTGAGCCGGAACGGACAGACCCAGCGCCCTCAGAACGGTGGGTGCGATGTCGGTGATGCAGGCCGGCGATCCCAGCTTCCGGTTCGACAGCAGTATCCCGGGAACGAGCGTGTGGTCGTGGCAGTGATCTCCAGTCCACCTGTAGGGGTTGGGATGCAGGACGGAATCGCCGATGCCCCCGGTCACGCAGTGCCATGACGCCCGGAACCCGGCCGCGGTGCCGACTATCAGATCGGGAGCACGGCCGACGTAAGGCCCGTTGTATGCCCCGGACGCCCTGTAGACCGCCCTGACGGGCTTTGCGCCTCCCGGCGAAGTGAGCGCGAGGAGCTTCCGTTCGATGGCGGACAGGATGGTCTCTGCGTCTCGGGGCTCCACGCAGCCGCAGCCCTCCCTGCCTTTGAGATTGAGCAGCACTCCGGCCAGCCCCATCGAATAGGCCGTGGAGCGCTCCCAGTCGACATTCGAGAGGTCTTCCCGGGGAGGCGATATTCCCTGCTCGAGCACGAGGAAGCCTTCGTCGTACAGAAATCTGTTCAGGTCGAGGCACTCGTCGAAGGAGGTGAAGCCGTGGTCGGACATCACTATCAGAAGGTCCTTGTCCGAGAGCAGGGCGGCCGTCTCGCCCACGAGTGAATCCATCCTGGCGTACATCTCTCCGACAGGCGAGCCCTCTCCGGTGCCCTGCCTCCAGGTGACGTGCTGAATCCTGTCGGGTGTATCGAAGACGCAGACCAGGAGGCCCTTGCGTATCCTCCGGAGGCCGTCCTGCAGCATCCTCCTGCGTTCCTCGAAGATCGACCATGCGGTGGCCAGGAACTGACTCTCGTCCAGGGCTCCGTTCATCAGGGCCCAGGTGTCCTCGGCGAGACCGAGGGTCGCGTATTCGCCGTCTGCGGCTCCGGTGAGATATTTCGAATAGAGCACCGGGCTCGAGATCGGGAATGGGGGGGACCAGGGATCGGGATGGACCGCGGAGATGTACAGGGTCGGCGGATCAGTACTGGTGAGGCACATCCTGGCGATCCCGCGTGCGCCGCTCCTGAGTCCTTTCCCCTTGAAGGTGAGCCTCGTCCAGCCGGTGACCACACCCGGTTCGAGACGGATGGCTCGGCCGCCGCCGACTCTTACCGACCACCCGGAGGCGTTCCGACGGAGCGTGATGCGGAGACCCCCGCCTGCCTGGGGCGGACCCTCCAGATAACCGGTCCAGGTATTGTTCGATGCTGATTCGAAGGGCCTGTGCATCCCGCCAGGAGGGTCGGACGGCCCGGCGCCGAGAAGGGTGTAGGTGCCCTGCGAGCCTCTGAGGTCCGGGACGCACATGCCGCTGAGCAGGTATCCATCCAGAGGCTCGGGGGGGTAGGTGATCGGTACCCGCAGCACGGCCGAGCGCAACCCGCAGGCGGAGAGTTCCTGCCAGAACGGCCGGGATTTCCTGAGGCTCCGCACGACGGTCTTCCCCCTGGATGTGCGGGCGGTCTCGACGGAGGAAAGCGTGGGAACGTACCGCCTCCTGTCCGGGGCGAGGAAGTCGAAGATGCCGTGCCTGCCGGGGTTGACCCCGGTCTGGAACGATGTCCACGCGACGGGCGAGACACCCGGACAGGTGGTTTCCAGTTCCGTCAGGGTGCCCGATTCCGCGAGGCGGGAGATGTTCGGCAACCTCCCCTCGGCCATGAGTCTGCGGACGACCTCGGGGGAGAAGCCGTCGAGACCGAGCACGACGACTCTGCCGGCTGCGGGCCTGTGGGGGAGCCGTGACCGCAGGATCGAGCGCCTTAGCGTGATGAAGGGCCACAGGAGGAGCGACAGGAGGAAGATCAGGACGGCGTTCAGCACAGCCAGGAACGACGTCGCCAGCCCGAAGCCGGCTCCGGGCCCCACATAGGCCTGGGCTGCGCCGAAGAGCAGCAACAGCGGAAGAAAAATGCGCAGCATCAGGTTCCGGTGATCCTCCTCGGAGGGTGTTGAGAGTATTATACTCGTACTTTAGCCGCGATCCACCAAGACGGACGCATCTCGTTCTCTCACCGGGAGGTCGGTAATGAACCGCAGGCTGTTGGCTGCGGCGGCTGTGACCGTCGTCTTGATATCCGGGTGTGGAGGCTCGAGACTCGAGGTTTCCAACGGCTACGGGGCTCCAATATCATCCGTGGTCGTGAGTCTGTCCGGAAAGGAATTCACCTGGGAAAACATAGATCCNNGTCTCGGGGCTGAACACGGTCTCCGACACTCTTACGATTCCCGACGGCTGCCAGAACGCATCCCGAGTATCCGTCTGGATAGGCGGGGATGCGACAACCATCAGGTACGAAATCTGACGGCTTCCCCACCATCCCGGCCGTTCCGCCCGACCAGGAGCGCCGGCTGCAACCGGAGCGATGATGCACATCCATGAAATGCTGGGAATAGACCTCGGTTCCATCAGCGTCAAACTGGCGCTGATCGAGGATGGACGACTCGTCAGGACCATGTACCGGAGGCATCTGGGACGGCCCTACGAGACTCTGGCGGTGATGCTGCCCTCCATCCCCGGCTGGCAGAAGAAGACCGCCTGCGTCACCGGATCCGCGGCCAAGGGCCTGGGAACCCTCGCGGGGGCAAGGCCGGTGAACGAGGTTGTTGGACTGGCCGCGGCGATCTCCGCCTACCATCCCGAACTGGGCTCAGTGATAGAGATGGGCGGGCAGGACTCGAAACTCCTGCTTTTCCGGACGGACGGCAGGAAAAGCGTCTTCGACGATTTCTCCATGAACTCCATCTGCGCCGCCGGAACCGGTTCGTTCCTCGATCAGCAGGCGGCCCGCCTCGGGATGGACGCCGAAGCTCTCGGCAGGCTCGCGCTGAAATGCGCCAATCCGCCCAGGGTGGCGGGCAGATGCAGCGTATTCGCCAAGTCGGACATGATCCATCTCCAGCAGGTGGGCGCGCCTCCCGAGGACATCGTAGCGGGTCTCTGCCTGGCTGTGGCGAGGAACTTCAAGAGCATCATCGCCAGCGGGAAGGAGTTCAGACCCCCGGTAGGCTTCGTGGGTGGAGTCGCAGCCAATGCAGGGATGGTGAGGGCCTTCGGCGAGGTACTCGCCGAGTACAGCGGCGGAATCACAGTTCCCGAGCACTTCCCGGTCCTGACCGCCGCAGGTGCGGCACTGTGCGCCGAGGCGGACCAGCGTTTCGTACCGGGTGATCGCTTCCTGGACATCCTCGGAGAACTCAACGGCAGATTCGAGGCGTCCGGCAGCCATCCTCCGCTGATGTCGTCGCGGGGCGCGAAGCCGGTTTCCGCAATCGCGACGCATTCTCATGGCGGCGTCTGCCACCTCGGGATAGACGTCGGCTCCATCAGCACCAACGTCGTTGCGATCGACTCCGGCGGCGCCCTGCTGGCGAGGGAGTACCTGATGACGGCCGGCAGACCGCTGGAGGCGGTCAAGAAGGGGCTGGGCCTCGTCCACGACACGCTCGGTCCGGATGTCCGGGTCCTCTCCGCCGGCGTGACCGGGTCCGGGCGCTACATGATAGGCGACTTCACTGGTGCGGACGTGGTGGTCAACGAGATCACCGCCCAGGCCAGGGCGGCCGTCGAGGCCTGCCCGGATGTGGACACTGTCTTCGAGATCGGCGGACAGGACTCCAAATACATCAGGATCTGCGGCGGGAGAGTCGTGGATTTCGAGATGAACAAGGTCTGCGCCGCCGGAACCGGGTCTTTCCTCGAGGAACAGGCGGAGAAGCTGGGGCTAGGCATCCGCGAATTCGGTCCGGTTGCGCTGGAGGCTCCGGCCCCCGCACGCCTGGGAGAGCGGTGCACCGTCTTCATGGAGAGCGACGTTGTTGCACACCAGGCGGGCGGCGCCTCGGTGGAGAACATAGTCGGCGGGCTGTGCTATTCGATCGTGCAGAACTACCTGCACAGGGTGGTAGGCGACCGCATGCCGGGAGACCGCATCCTGTTCCAGGGCGCCACCGCGTTCAACGAAGGAGTCGTGGCGGCCTTCAACGCCGTCCTCGGGAGAAAGGTCACGATCCCTCCCGATAACGACGTTACGGGCGCGATAGGAGCCGCTCTCATCTCCAGGGATCGTTCGACCGGATCGGAATCGACCTTCAGGGGGTTCGGTCTCTCGGAAGCCTCCTACAGGCAGTCCAGTTTCACCTGCGAGGGCTGCCCCAACCGCTGCGAGATACACTCCGTCGAACTCGAGGACGGCCGGAAGCTCCACTACGGCGGAAGGTGCGAGAAGTACGAGGTGGGAAGGAAGACTCCCCTTCGGAAGGGCCGTAACCTCTTCCCCGACAGGGAGAGGCTGCTGCTCGGCGACTGGGCTCCGCCTCCCGACGACACCCCTACGGACCGGGTGATAGGCATTCCTAGAGCCCTCTGGTTCTGGGAGTTCTTCCCCTTCTTCAGAAAGTTCTTCGAGGAACTCGGCTTCTCTGTCGCTCTCTCATCGCCCTCGACCGGGCGGACCGTCCACAGGGGCGTCGAGAACGTCGCCGCGGAGACCTGCTTCCCGGTGAAGATAGCGCACGGGCACGTGCTCGATCTCATCGAGAGCGGCGTGCAGACGCTGTTCATCCCCTCGATACTCAGAGCCTTCCCTCACCACGACTTCGAGGAGGCCCAGAACTGTCC
>LKHC01000022.1:4273-6550 GCA_001618605.1 Candidatus Fermentibacter danicus | reverse complement strand
AGAGGGGTGAGGGTGCTCTCCCCTGTGCTCGACTTCACGGGGCAGATCTCCTCCTGGAAGGCCGTCCTGGCCGACCTGGGGGAGTCCCTCGGCTGCACGAGGGCCGCCTCCGAGAAAGCCGCGGACGAGGCCGAGAATGCCCAGCGATCGTTCGAGAAGGCGATTCTGGATTCAGGGCGTGACGCTCTACGCGCCATCCCGGCGGGAGAAACCATCCTCGCCATAGTCAGCAGGCCGTACAACGGCTGCGATCCGTCTGTGAGTTCCGATCTTCCCGCCAAGCTTTCCAGGATGGGTGTCCACGTGATGCCGGCCGAGATGCTCGACCTCCCGATGGACGAGGCCGCCGCGGCCTTCCCGGGGATGTACTGGCACTACGGGCAGAAGATTCTGGCGGCGGCACTCGCTGTTAAGAAGGATCCCAGGCTCCATGCCGTCTATCTGACGAACTTCGGCTGCGGACCCGATTCCTTCATCCACCATCTCTTCTCGACCGCCATGGATGGGGTTCCCTTCCTTACCATCGAGGCGGACGAGCATTCGGCGGATGCGGGGATGATCACCAGATGCGAAGCCTTCCTGGACTCGCTGTCCACGCCGTCCGTACAGGCCGGCTCTTCCCCGGCGGCTCTCTCCGGAGGATGCCCGGGAACCCTGAACGGAAGGACGATCTGGGTTCCCCGCCTCGGCCCGGGCAGCAGGCTGGTGGCGGCGGCCGCAAGGCGAAGGGGTATCGACGCCCGCGAGATGCCGCCCACGGACAGGGAGTCCGTGGCTCTGGGCAGGACGGTTACATCCGGCAAGGAGTGCTACCCTGCGATAATCACCTCCGGCAACATGCTGAAGGTGCTGAAGGAGAACGATCCCGAAAGGACGGCGTTCTTCATGGGCACAGCCTCCGGACCCTGCAGGTTTGGACAGTACTGCGCCTACCACAGGATTCTGCTTGACAGGGCGGGCTACTCCTCGGTGCCGATCCTGACTTCCTCCTCCCGGGATTCGTACACTTCGGTACCCGGGCTCAATTCTCTCTCCTTCCAGATCGATCTCCTCAGGGGGACGGTCTGCGCGGACATCCTGAAGGCCGCACTGAGACGCATCAGCCCCTATGAAAAGAGGAAGGGCGATGCCCGGCGCGCCTACGAATCGAGCATGAAACTGGTCGAGGAGGCGATGGAGTCCGGTGAAGGGCTCCTGGAGGCGATGAAACGCTCCGCAGCCCTCTTCGAGGGGATCGAGACGCACCAGGCGGGAAAGCCCCTGGTGCTGGTGTTCGGCGAAATCTACGTGCGGAACGATCCCTACGCGAATGCCTGGACCGAGGAGAGGATCGAGGCTCTCGGCGGAGAGGTTCTCCCGACCTGGGTCATGGAGTGGTTCGAATTCGTGAACCACACTTTCCTCCAGAGGTCGATGAGGGCCCGGAGACCCGCCGACATCATCAAGGGCGCCACCAAGGGATTTTTGATCCGACATGTGAGAAAAACAATGGAACGCCCCTTCCGAAGAATACTAGCCGACAGGCATCACTTGTCTGCGGCGGAGATACTGGAGGCTGCGACACCCTACATGCGGGAGAACATCGGGGGAGAAGCGATACTCTGCATCGGGGCCCCGGTGGCGCTGGCGGGGAAGAGGGCCATATTCGGCGCGGTGAACGTCCTTCCGTTCACGTGTCTTCCCGGAACGATCGTCACCGCAGTGTCCAAGCGCATCCGCCGCGACATCCCCTGGCTCCCCTGGCTGAACCTGGCCTTCGACGGCCAGGAGGATACCGACAACGAAGCCAGGATGGAGGCGTTCATGTACCAGGTCAGAGGCGGAGCCGCACCGTCGGACGGGAGCGTCGAACATCCCGAACACGCGGCCGCCGCAAGCGGCGCATCGGTATCAACACCGGGGAAGGCGGGCTGACATGGCGATCGAAGACCTGATGAGCTTCCTTGCCTCGTCCCCTACGGCGGGGCACGCCGCCGCTCAGGCGGCCGGTATTCTGGAGAAGGCCGGATTCGAGAGGATAACCGAGGCGGACTTGTGGGACGCCGGACTGCCAGAAGCCTTCTTCGTCACGAGAGAAACGGGAACGCTCATAGCCGCCAGACGCGGAGTCACCCCCCCGGCCGAATCGGGCTTCAGACTCGCCTGCGCCCACACGGATTTCCCCGGGCTTCGGCTCAGGAACAACCCGGTGAGGCCGCTGCTCGGCCACTCGATGCTTTCGGTCGAGATCTACGGCTCGCCGATACTCCCGACCTGGTTCGACAGGGATCTGGGCAT
>LKHC01000022.1:0-4265 GCA_001618605.1 Candidatus Fermentibacter danicus | reverse complement strand
TCCGTGTGCAGGATTTCGACGCCGGCCATACATCTGAACCGCGGGGTCAACGACGAGGGATTCAAGTTCGACAAGGAGGAGCACCTCCAGGCGATGCTCTCCACGGACAGCCTGACGGAGGATGAAATCACCTCCGCCGTCTCGTCCGCCTGCGGCTGCCAGGTGGACGCGATCGCGGGCTGGAGCGCGCATGTCGTCGATACCCAGCCGCCGTCCCTGACGGGGCTGAAGGGTGAAATCCTGGCTGCGCAGGGCATCGACGACCTCGCCATGTGCCATGCCGGCCTCGCCGCCATGCTCGATTCCGGGCGGTGCGGGAGAACCTCCGTACTCTGCCTCTTCGACAACGAGGAGGTCGGATCCATGACAGGCGCCGGAGCCCGGTCCCGCTTCCTCGACATCGTCCTGGAGAGCCTGGCGGGAAGCCGGAGCGACTACCACAGGGCGCTTCTCGAAAGCATCATGGTTTCGATCGACGGAGCCCACGGCCTGAGTCCCGTCCATGCCGGGAAGTTCGAGAAGGGGAACCGCCCCGTCATGAACGGCGGCCCCGTAATAAAGACGAACGCCCAGGAGAGGTATGCGACGAGCGCCCTGACCTGCGCCCATTTCAGGGACTGCGCATCCCGGGCCGGCGTCCCCGTTCAGATGTTCGCATCCAGGAACGACATCCCGTGCGGCAGCACGATCGGCCCCATGCTCGCCTCCCGGCTCGGCATTCCGTGCGTCGATGCCGGCAATCCGGTGCTGTCGATGCATTCGATCAGGGAATGCACGGGCACGGCCGATCACGACGGCATGATCTCGATCCTCAGGGAGCATTTCCGGAGCTAGCCCGCGTTTCCCACCAGCCTCCGAAGGCAGCCGGTTTCCAGAGTTTCAAGGGGTTTGAGGCCCCTTGAAATCCGAGCGTCAGCGGGGTAGCAGAGTGTTTCATCGCAGGCCGTTCTTTTGTGGTGTAACTGGCGGGTTGACATCCAGTTATACCATTTTGGAGCGGCCTTTGCTACTCACTGGTGAGAAATCCGGCGGGGGAGTACCGTCAGGCCAGGTCCATCCTGCGGAAACGGGCTCCGGCCAGGAGAAAGACCGCGGCCGACCAGATCAGGGCATAGACGATCTGCCAGGCGGGTGGACTGGTCATAAAACCGATCGAGGACATCATCATCTGAATCGAGGAATCCGCCGGCCCGAGCCCGGACATGGCCAGCCTCAGCAGGGGATCTGCGGGGAACACGAAGAAGCTCACCCAGTAGACCGTCTGCATGGTCGAGGCCACGCTGCCGCCGGGCAGTGCCCCTACCACCTGTGAAACGCTCCCCATGAAGTTCGAGAACCCGGCCAGCGCGAGGCATATGATGATCGAGGCTATCCGGGGGAGGTAGAGGGACACCGCGGTCACGAGGGCAAGATTGGCCGCCGTCCATAACAGGGGGCACAGGAAGGCCCAGACGACCGCCGTCGGCCGGTACGGGATGAAGGCCAGGATTGCTGCGGAGGTGCCGAAGAAGAGGATGGCGGACACGATGCAGCACACGGCGAATGACGCAAGGGTCATGCCCGCGAGGTAGGAATCCCTGGAGACGGGCTGCGCCACCCAGAATCCGGCGCGCCCCGCCGATATCTCCTCCGGCAGGAGGGAGCTGCCGAGGATCATTATGAACCCGGTGGCCAGCGTGGCCGCCATGGGAATGGTCATGAACATTACGCCCATCGCTGCATCCGCGGCGTCGGCCATGCCTTTCCCCGCAGTGTGGGTCCCGGACAGGATGAGGACCACGAGGCCGGGATACAGGAGCACTAGCACGACGGGGATCGTCACCAGGCGGCTTCGTGAGAGCTGCCTTAGTCCTGCGAGGAGTATCGCGCTCGTAGTCCTCATTCCGCACCGGCTCCCGCGAGCCTCATGAAGAGATCCTCGAGGCTCTCGCTCCTGAGTTCCACGCTCGTGAAGGGTATGCCCGAGGACGCCACGGCGGACACCAGCGCCGGGAAGGCGCTTTCCGCGACCGAAGCCTCCACTCCGCCGTCGCAGACGAACACCTCGGACCCCGCGGCGACGAGGAATTCACTCATCCTTCCGGGCTCGACCGTCTCTATCCTGGCCCGGCCGGTATGCTTCACCAGCGACGAGAACTCGCCCGAGGCGACTATCGCCCCCTTCCTCATGAAGGCGGCCATCCGGCAGACTGCCTCCACCTCGCCGAGAAGATGGGAATTGAGCACGATGGTCGCCCCTCTCGATGCGGCATCCCTGATCATGGTCCGGAGGGAGATCCTCGCCTCCGGGTCCAGCCCGTTGGAGGGTTCGTCCAGGAACAGAATGCCGGGATCACCGGCGAATGCCATCGCTATGGCGCTTCGCTGGACCTGGCCGCGGGACATCTTCGAAAACGGCCTCTCCAGAAGCTCCTCGCAGGAGAGCTGCCCGCATCTCTCCCTCAGTTCGCCCGGCGTCCCGCACCCCCTGACATCGGAGAGCATCGCGTGAAGAGCCAACGGGGTGAGCATGCCGGGAAAGCGGATTATCTCGGGCAGATACCTGACCGATCGTCTGGAGGAGGGGTCTCTCGAGTCCACGCCGTCTATCAGCACCGTGCCCGAGTCCGGCCTGACCAGAGTGAGGACCGCCTTCATGAAGGTGCTCTTCCCCGCTCCGTTGCTTCCCAGCAGGGCGAAGACGGCGCCGTGGGGTATGTCGATGGACATCGGGCGAAGCGCCTCGATCCTTCCGTACCGCTTGCTTAGGCCCTCGACATGAAGAGCCGGAGATGTCATAGCTTGTGTCCATCCGAAGAGTGTACGCTCAGAGACTGGAGAAACATCGGTGAACGGCCGTCTACGGGCAAGAGTGCTTCTTTCGGTGCTCGCGGGGGGCGTCATCACCTGGCTCATGCTCGGAGGGCCCTCGGGCAGGCTCGCGGAAAGGCTCTCCGACATCGCGGCGACTCTTTCCTCGGCTGACCCTCTGCTGGTGGCGGCGGCCTTTGCGCTCTACGCCGCAAGCGTAGTCGCCAGAGGCGTGCGTCTCAGTCTGCTCGGAAACGGCTCGCCGGCCACCTGGAGCGCAGCCTTTCTGACCGCCATCCATGCCGGGCTCGGGCATGTCCTCCCGCTGAGACTCTCGGACGTCGCCATGATCGGGCTTCTGAAGGGGCACGCCTCCATCGCGCCCGGCAGGGGAACAGGCATGGTGATACTCGCCAAGCTGCTGGATGTCGCCTCCCTCGGGTTCGTGATCTCCACCGCCTTCCTTTGCGGAGCCGACGGAAGCGTGGTACTGGCCGCCCTGATCGCCCTCGCCGCAGGTTCGGCGGGTATCCTTGCGCTCCCAGCGATTCCGTGGATGGCTTCCCGTCTCTCGGGCGGCCTATTCGACAATCCCCGGGTCAGGCGGTTCGTCTCGACCCTGGGCGAGGCCTCCCGCATCTGGAAGAGCGACAGGGCGGGATTCCTCAAGGCATCCGGAGTCTCGGTCGCCGCCTGGGTGCTGAAACTGTCGATGTTCGTCTGCCTCTCCAGAGCCGTAGGGCTCATCGAGCCTCCGTTCTGGCAGATTTTCTTTGCGGGCGCCGTAACCGACCTTATAATGGCCCTGCCAATCCATGGTCTCTTCAGTCTGGGCACGGCTGAAGCCGGCTGGACGGCAGGCTTCGCGGTTCTCGGGATCAAGGGGGAGGGCATCGTTACGGCTGGATTCGGCGTCCATATCCTGTGGATGCTCTCCGCCCTCCTGGGAGTACTTGTCGCGGCGCCGATCCTTCTCGGGAGCCGCAGGAGCGAAGGATGACCGTTAGAGGAAAAGACGGCAGGAAGATAATAGTCGGCGCGGGTGTGGCCGGGCTGACTCTCGCAGAGAGGCTCGGCGCATCCGGTTGCCGCGAGGTGACCGTCCTCGAGAGGGAGGACGCGCCGGGCGGCCTCGCCAGAACCTTCCAGCGCGAAGGCTTCCGCTTCGACATCGGCCCGCACCGTTTCCACACGTCGGACCCGGCCGTACAGTCCTATCTGCTCGAGATTCTCGGGTCCGAGATCACAGCCATTCCGAGATCGAGCAGCGTCTACCTCAGCGGGAGATACCAGGACTGGCCGCTGTCCCTAGGAGGCGTTTCCAGACTGCCCCTCCGCATGCTCCTCCCGTCGTTCATAGATCTTTTGAGGGTTCGTCGGAACGTCACCCCGGCCTCCTTCGCGGAGCACATCACGGCCAGGTACGGCAGGAATCTCTACCGGTTCTTCTTCAGCGGATACACCCGGAAGTTCAC
>LKHC01000021.1 GCA_001618605.1 Candidatus Fermentibacter danicus | reverse complement strand
CTCACCTCCCGAGAGGTTCTCGAACCCATTGTCGACGGCGGTTCGGTCAGGGGCGTCAGGATGAGGGACGGCGAAGAGATCGAGGCGTCGGAGGTGTACTGGTCGGCTCCGCTGCCCCTGGCCTTCCCCGGCCTCGAACTCTCCTTCATCGACACGATAGCCTACAATGTAGCGATGAGGAACAGAACCCGCAACACATACCAATGGTGTTATTTCGGCGAGCCCGACATCGCCTTCAGCAGGCTGTCCGTGCCGAGGAACTTCAACGAGTCGATGGTTCCCCACGGGGGCGACAGCCTGGTCGCCGAAGTCACCTGCCCCGAAGGGGATCCGCTCTGGGAATCCCCATCCTCGTTCATCCCCCGAATCATGGAGGATCTGGACAGGGTCGGCGCCGCCGATCCCTCGGACATACTCTTCATATTCCCGGAGAAGGTGCGGCAGAGCTATCCCATCTACACCCTGGACTACAAGGAACGGCTCGCGGAGATCCGTCCGCCGGAGGGACTGAGGCTGCTAGGCCGTTGCGGCACCTTCTGGTACAACAACATGGATCATTCGATCTCCCAGGGGCTGGCCATGGCCGGAGGCGGAGACGTTCCGAGGGATTTCTGGAAGGCTCCCGTCAAGACGCGGTAGAAATCCGATCCTTCCGAATCCTGTCTGTAGCCGCTCCCGGGGCATCCGCCTTTTCATATCCGCCGTTCCGGCCTTCGTGCGCAATTCCTTGACTTGCCGCAAGGCGCATTCCTATCTATTCCCCGTGCGGGTGCAGGAAGGCGGTGAGAATCCGCCGCGGTGGCGCCACTGTGACCGGGGACCCGAACCCATTCAGTGCCACTGCCCGAAAGGGTGGGAAGGCAGGGGGAGGGGATGATCCGGAAGTCAGGATACTGCGCCGCGTGAAGCGAGGACGGGCCCTCCGCTCCAGAGGGCGCCCCGCGACCGCATCCATCCGCACAAACGCGGAGGAGGCGGCTTGTTCATCCTTTTCATCATCGCAGCGATCACTGCAGCCGGGGTATCGACCCCGGCCGTCCGGGTACTGGACCCTTCCGGCGCCCCCATAGCCGGAGCGGTCCTCTCGTCGGGCGGCATTGTGTCGATGAGCGGCCCGGACGGCTCCTTCCCCCCGCCGACGAAGCCCGGCGACGAGGGGGAGGTGAGCGCGATGGGGTACGAGCGATGGGCCGGCATCGTACCATTGGATGGCGTGATAGTCCTGTCGCCGGAAGCCATTCCGAGCGGCGTCCTGATACCGGTCACGGCGAAGAGGCCGACGGCCGCCTCGCAGGGGCTGGCCGTCTCCGAGATAGAAGCGGCCGGCATCCCGTCGCCGGGCATTCCGGGTGCTCACAAGATAGAGATACTGTCTCCGGGCGTCGTAGTGCGCGAGTACGGCGGCGCCGTGTCGGTACTCTCCATGTCGATCAGAGGATCTGATCCATCTCAGATCGGATGGAGCATAGACGGCCACAGGATCCGCAGCTCCATGGACGGCACGCCGGCGGTCTGCCTCTTCCAGGGGCTCTTCTCCTCCATGCGCCTGGCGCGCGGCGGGGGATCGGCCTTCAGCGACGGAGGGCTGGCGGGAACCATCGAACTCGCTGCCGCCGGACCGGACGATCCCATGCGGACCTTCGCCGGAGGTGACTCGAAAGGAGGGGCCTGGGCAGGAGCATCGACACCCCTGGGCGGGCTCGCCAGGCTGTCCTGCACCTTCTCCTCACCGACCGGACCCTCGGGCGGACGGGGGCGGTCCGGTGGAGCCCTGTTCTCGTTCTCGAAGGGGGCCTTCTCGTCCGGAACTCTCGTCACCAGTTCGTCCGGCGACGTGGAGGGCCCTGACTGGTCGCCGTCGGAGGCGTCCATCAGCCGTTCCTCCATCGACTCCTGGATCGCCCTTGGAATGGGAGGCGGATTCTCCACCGAGGGCTCGATACATGCCGGGAGCATGGGCTACACGTCGGTCTCTCCCTCTCCAATACGCGACAGGCATTCCGAGGGAGCGGCGGATGCCTCGGTCACCTTCTCACCGTCGGGGCTGCCCCTTTCCGTCGGGGCGACGGCGGATGTCCGCACGGAGTGGGTGGGCGGGACAGCCCTCGGTTCCCATGCAAGGACGCTGTCCTCGATAGGCGTTCTGGCTTCGGACGAGGCGGGCCCCCTGCTGCTCTCGGCAGCAGCCAGGGTAGAGGCGGCTACTGAAGAGGGTCCCGGCAGCGGTCTCAGGCTCTCCGCCCTCCTCCGGGCCGGGGAATGTCTGATGGTCGAGGCCGCTCTGTCCGAGAGCTTCAGGAGGCCGACCTTCAACGAGCTCTACTGGCCCTCCGACCCGTTCGCCGAGGGCAACCCGGATCTGAAGCCGGAATCATCCACCGAAGCCGACGTCTCGGCCAGGTTCTCCCGGGGGCCCCTCTCGGCAGGCATCTCCCTGTTCCGCGCCGTCTCGGACGACCTGATCATCTGGGCGCCTTCGGCCGGCGGAATCTGGCGGCCCGGCAA
>LKHC01000020.1 GCA_001618605.1 Candidatus Fermentibacter danicus | reverse complement strand
GGCCAGGGGGTCCATGTCGCTTCAAAGAATCGTCGATGCGTCGGATGAATCCACGAACGAGGGCAAGATGCTGCCCTACAGGCCCGGGATCACGGCCGGCATTCTAGTAGAGGCCCCGATCCTCGGAGTGGTCCCGGGGATTTCGTTCTCCATGACGGGCGACAGGTGGATGAATGCCGCCAACACCATAGCCTTGCCCGCCTATTCGCTTCTTGGGGCGTCGCTCTCGGCGCCGGTGCCCGGAATCGCCGGGCTTTCGATCGAACTCGCTGGTACGAACATTCTCGACACCCGGTACGAGGAGACGAACGGCTATCAGGGCCGTCGCCGGACATTCTCGGCCGAACTCAGATGGGAGGCGTTGCCTTGAAGAAGCTCGCAGTCGCACTTGTGATACTCCTGGCAGTGATTTCCGGATGCGGTTCCGGTACGGGGCCGTCCGATCCGGGCCAGGGGAATTGCGTGGCATGGTTCAACGGGCTCGGGTACACAGTGGATCTCTACTATCCGGCTGACGGCACCCTCCTTTCCGGCGCCTTCGTAACGGGCGAGGCCCCCAACGACATCGTTCTCCTCGACGACGGACTCGTCGCCGTGGTCAACTCCCTTTCCTCGAGCATCACCTTTTTCGATCCCGATCAGCCGGGCACGATAGCGGCGGAAATCGAACTGCCGGTCGGATCGAATCCCTACTGCGCATGCACGGATGGCTCCAACCTCTATGTGTCCTGCCTCATGGGCGAATCGACAGGCGGGCC
>LKHC01000019.1 GCA_001618605.1 Candidatus Fermentibacter danicus | reverse complement strand
CGTTGCTTCCCTGATTGTTCCGTCAGCCGAAGACATGGATCGACTCCTATCCGCTGGTCTTGCGCCAGCAAGAGATCGGCGTTCCATCGGAACGGGCGTCCCGACGGTGTCCCCGGCAGATATTCGGACTCACGGGCTTTCATCTGCTCCTACTCGCCGCCACTTCCCGGAGGCCTGCCTCCAGTGTGATCGTGCGGCTTTCGTTCCCGTTCACCGCTGCGCGACAGTTCCGGATTCTCACCGGATTCCCTGCGGCCGGCCTCGACCGGCCACCGGGGACGCCGGACCATAAGGTGAGATCTCGAGAGCGGACAACCCCCGGGAATGCCGGGCCCGGGATACCAGGGCCGTGAGAGAACCGGGGTGTTCTGCGGCATCGCGACCGTCTATACTCTCCGCTGCCGCAGCGTCAGGGAAGCCGGTGGAAATCCGGCGCGGCCCCGCCGCTGTAACCGGAAACGAAACCGCATTCAGCCATCGCCCCGAACGGCGAGAAGGCGCGGGAGTAGGGGGTCCGGAAGCCAGAAGACCTTCTGCGGCCTTATAGACTCATGGCCTTCGAGGGAGGGTGATGATGCGTTTCCCGGTATCCGTGTTGTGTGCCCATTTCCGCATCAGGGGAGTTCTTCTCCTCTCCATGATGCTCCTGGTTCCCTGCAGTGCCGCCTTCTCCGACCCCTGGGCGGACGCTTCCCCGGCGGTGAGCTATGGTCCCGGGGCGGGGTTCGGCCAAGCCTACTATCCCGACAACATCCTCGGGCCTCCCGATCCCGGCGCCACTCCAACCCTTCCGTCATCATCCCCGTCCGAACTCCTCACGCTGGGCGACGCAGGCTGGGTCGTCCTGCAGTTCACCGACAACCGCGTCGTCGACGGCGAAGGGGTCGATTTCACCGTTTTCGAGAACGTGATGCAGTCCGGCTCGTCCTACTTCCGGGAGACCGCATTCGTCGATGTCAGCCAGGACGGCGAAACATGGTTCCGCTTCCCATGGGACGCAGTCACACTGGAGGGGCTTGCCGGCGTATGGCCGACCACCGGAGGGGATCCGACCAATCCGGAGGTGTCGGGAGGGGATCAGTTCGACCTCCATGACCTTGGGCTGGACTGGATCACATTCGTGAGGCTCACGGACTGCAGCGGCGAAGTCGCGGACGGCGGCCTGTTCGACCTCGACGCCGTAGTGGCGGTGAATTCCGAAGAGATGGGGATCGAAGGTTCTTCACCGGAGCTGCCGGAGATCCTTTGCGTCAATCCTTCGATGCATCACATCGAACTCGAAGTGCCCTGCGAGGGTACGATCCGGGTCTACGGCCTCGACGGGAGACTCGAGGTCGAAACGCGCATACACGCAGGATCGAGCACCGTCGGAGCGGAGGGTCGCGGCATGTCCCCGGGCATGCGGATCGTCGTGTTCGAGCCATCGGGCATCGATGGGAAGGTGATCGCCCGGACGGCGGTTTTGTAAGGTTCATTCCAGATGACGACGCCGCGCTGAACGCGCCGGGGAATCACAACGGCAGGGGGAAAATGGAGAAGGGATACCTTCAGGTCTATACCGGGGACGGCAAGGGAAAGACCACGGCCGCGCTGGGCCTCGTCGTCAGGGCTTTGGGAGCGGGTTTGAAGGTCCATGTCGTCCAGTTCATCAAGAGCATGGAATACAGCGAGCTGACGACCCTGAGAAAGCTCGGGGTTCCCGTCGACCAGTTCGGACGCGGTTGCTTCATCTTCGGAGAGCCTTCCGAGGAGGACAGGAAGGTTGCATCCGGAGGGCTCGCCTTCGCCCGCGGGTTGATGAATACCGATCTCGACGTGCTGATACTCGACGAGATCAACGTGGCGATCTCACTGGGGCTGCTGAAGACCGCGGATGTGATCGACCTTGTGCGGGCGCGGCCGGCGGGGATCGAATTGATCTGCACGGGGCGCGGCGCGCCTGCGGAGCTGATTGAAGAAGCCGATCTCGTCACCGAGATGGTCGCCGTAAGGCACTACTATGACAACGGAGTGCAGGCCCGCAAGGGGATCGAGTGCTGACGGGCGCCGGGGACGGGGAGAAGGCGGTGGATCCATCGATCTGCCCGCTCTGCGGCAGGCCGAACGACTGCGGGATGGCTGCCGGGAAATCCGACTGCTGGTGCAGATATGTGACGATTCCCCATGAGGTGCTCGACAGGATTCCTCCGGAAAAGAGCGGCAAGGCCTGTGTCTGCCGGGCCTGCGCCACCGGGGTTTCAGATTCGGAATCGGGATGCGTGGACGTCGATTCACTCAGCAAAGCTGATGAGCGATGCTGCCGATGATCATGGCAGTCCCGATCCAGGCGCTCCCCGGATATCGCCTTCGTGCGAAAAGGGGTGGAGCTGTCGCAGCAGCCCTGCCCTTCTTTGGTGCGACCCAGGCCGGAGACATCTTCCGGATTGCAGCCCTCAGCCTCCTCCACAGGGCAGTCGCGGGACGGACAGGCGACAGACCGGTCTATCTCAAGACGGCCAGCCTCAGCGTCGCGGATCCGCAGGGCGAAGAGGCTCTTACGACATAGATCCCGCCGGGCACCGGAACTCCCCTTTCGTCGCAGCCGTTCCATGAGAAGCTCCGTTGTTCCGTGGGCTCCGAACCGTCGAACAGGGTACTGACAAGCCGCCCGGACACGTCGAACACAGACAGGTTCAAGGACGACGGCTGCCGCCCGGCGGCAGGCGAGTACACTATGAGAGTGGACGAAACCATGGGATTAGGTGAAGCAGCAAGCTCCATCATGTTTCCAGTGCCGTCTTCGATCCCCTCGGGAGTTCCGAGCATTCCGGAGATCATCCATACGGAGGATTCGGAGCTGCAGACCGTGCCTATTACGTCATCGTCACCGAAGACGATGAGATAGTTCGGCTGGGCGTCGACCTGATACCTCGGAATGTACTGCTGCCCGGAGGCCACATCGAAGGAGTAGATGTAGTTGCCGGGATATATCACAGGTATCGCCGCCCGGGTGCCATCGGTGTTGAAGGCGACGGTGGCGGATCCCTGAGGTGCGACAACCTCTCCGAAATCAGCCTCGGAAAGCGGAGACATCTGAGAAGGGTTGGAGACATCTATGAAGCTCAGCCCTCTCGAATAGACGCAGGCAACCGTCGTCCCCTTCAGGGCGATGTTGCCTCCGTACAGAGTAGTACCGAAGGACTGGCCGTCAGGATCCAGCATGGTCATGCCCGAGATGTCGAACGAGAATAGTACCCTCTCGTTGGATGCAACGAAACCCGTCCGTCCGTCGCTGGATATCAGGACGTTGTTGCTGGACAAGAAGGACGCGCTGGATGGCAGCGGAATGCTGCCCTCCACCGCAAGGGCACCAGGATTCGAAGCGTCCACGACGATGATTGCCGGAGTCGTCGAATCGAGCACGACAATCCTATCGCCGGCGATCGCGATGTTCATGGGGTTGCCCGGCAGGCTTACGCCGTCAGGGTCGACCAGCCCGGGGGTTTGCGTGCTGAAGGAGTAGAGCTTGTCGTCAGTGAACGAGGAGATGTATCCCGTCACCCCGTCGGCGCCCACGACTACGTTTTGACCTGAGATACAACTGGTGGACGGCAGGGATATCAATCCGACGGCCTGCAGATCGGAAGGGGTGGAAACATCCGCAACCCAGATTCCCCAGTTGGATCCTGAGGAGGGAAAGTTACCCGGGATGGCGGCTCTTGCATTCGCGAACAGGAACACATCCGAGGATATACCGGTCAGCGCCATGCCGTCGGGATCGAGAATCTGCCCCGTTGACAGGTCGAACGACCAGAGGGCGTTGGCGTTGTTGCTTGTGACGAATCCGATTCCATCGGACATGGCGAAGCTCGTGTTCTGCAGGAAGGTGGACGGTTCCGGGGGATCGAACACTACCGATGTCTGCGCAAGAGCGGATGCCAGGCAGGAGAACAGAAGGAAGAGAGATGTCTTCATCTTTGAACCCTCCCTAGAGTCATTGCAAATTCGTCCATTGGTTCCTACAACTCCCACGACAGGTCGAAGAGCTGCTTCATATGCCCGGCGAACCTGTCGTGGGTTGTCACGAGAACGGAAGCTCCGGGCCGCAGCGGCGTGATCATCGCGTCCACTTCCGGCGCGCGATGCCCGGCGAGGCAGACGGATCAGCGGCCGGAAGGTCACTCTTCTTCAGCAGTTCGATGTACGAAGTGGCTTCGCTGGCGAGGGAACCCAGGCTGGAGAGCCTTTGTTTGCATTCGTCCAGGTTCATAATGTCACCCTCTCATGGGTACAACATATATAATCGAAAGACGGGGTCCAGAGTCATCGACGAACCAGGAACCAGATCGTTTTTACTATCTGGACCTAAACCGGTCATTTCCGAGTCATCGGAAACGAACCGGCCCGCCTGCGACTCGAGCGCACTTGTCGATCCCGCGGCCACTGGAACCCTGGAGGCTTACCGGTCGTGAGAGGGCTGAACCGTTGACTTTTCCAGCGGCGACGACTCCTCTTCGAGGATGACCTCTCTGGCCTCTTCGAGGGCCTTTCTGTCCGCCATGAGCATAAGTGTGTCGTATTGCTGGAGGATGGTTCGTCCATTCGGCACCAGGAACTCGTTCCCCCTGCGGATGAGCAGTATCAGAACCCCTTCGGGAAGCCCGATGCCGGCGACGGGTTTCCCTGCAACCGTGGAGTCCGGGGGGATGTCTATCTCGAGCGTCTCGCCGTCCATCTCCGCAGTCCTTTCGAACTCGATCGGATATTTCGGGCGGTCGGAGAGCGGCGCGTCCACTCCGAGCCATCTCGCTACCGGCATCAGGGTCCTGCCCTGGAGCAGCGCCGACAGGACGACCACGAAGAACACCATGTCGAAGATCCTGTTGGAGTTCTCGTAGCCCGCCATGTAGGGGAAGGTCGCCAGCACCACGGGTACGGCCCCACGAAGGCCCGTCCAGGCCACCAGCGTCTTCTCCTGCATCGTGAAGGAACTGCCGATGAGGCCAAGGTACACTGCGACCGGTCTGGCCACGAACATCAGGAAGGCCGATACCAGAAGCGCCGTGCCGGCGACCTGGGGTATCCGCGACGGGAACACCAGCAGGCCCAGCACTACGAACAGCACGATCTGCATCAGCCATCCCACGCCGTCGTGGAAGCGGGTCAGCCCGCGCTTATGCAGGAAATCCCTGTTGCCCATGACGATGCCACAGACATACACCGCCATGAAGCCGTTCCCCCCGATACTGGTGCACAGGCCGTAGGTGACCAGGACGACGCTCATGCTCAGAACCGGGTAGAGCCCCTCGTAGGCCAGATGCATGCGGTTGAAGGCGCTCGAAGCGAGGAACCCGAGAGCCGCTCCGATTAACACCCCGACCGTCATGTTCACCGCGAGCGAGACCAGGGAGGCGGTCCAGGACGCCACTGTCCCGGAGGCGAAACCGAGAACTGTGACCGTCAGGAACACGGCCATCGGATCGTTGCTGCCCGATTCCAGTTCGAGCAGAGGCTTCAGAAGCCCCTTCAGCTTCACACGGCGCGATCGCATTATCGCGAAGACGGCGGCTGCGTCCGTCGAGGATACGATAGAACCCAGCAGGAGTCCTTCCAAAAGTGGGAAACCCAGGACGAATCGGCAGAAGAGTCCCACCAGAAGGGCGGTGATGGCCACCCCGAAGGTGGCGAGGATAATGCTTCGCCCCAGTACCGGGCGTACGCTTTCCCAGTCCGTGTCGAGGCCGCCGGAGAACAGGATGAAGGCGAGGGCGAAGACACCGACCGAGTTGGCTGCTACCGGGTCGTTGAAGTAGATGCCGCCGATGCCGTCTGATCCCGCCAGCATGCCGATGGCGAGGAACAGGAGCAGGGCGGGTACGCCGACCCGCTCCGAGAGACGGTGGGCGAGGGCTCCAAAGAAGAAAAGCAATCCTGCGGCCAGGATCATCACCGGGGAGATGCCTGGCATATCGTTCATGAACACGACCTTCCCACTATGCTGATCGGCGCTCGCAAATCATGCCTTAGGTTCGATTATCGGGAGGGTCGCCTGTCCCGGCAAGCAGGAATCCAGATCGTTTTTACAATCTGGACCAAACGGGTCATTCCCGGGTCGTCTGCAATGGCTTTGACTTCGGCAATCCGACACCATGATTGTTTCAATCCGAAACGAACGCCCGCGAGACATAAGTCCAGAGGTGCATCGCGATGAAGAGCCACGCATTGACTGACGCGGCCCCGGACCTTATCTCAGGAATGATTCTCCGGTTGCCTGAATGTGCATTCCGTCGGCAGAGGTCGGGAGGACATCTTACTCATCCTCTTGTGATCGAGTGAGGATTTCTGTTTCTAAAGGGGGAATCACTCATAGACCGGCTGGAATGCAGGAGGACACAATCCTTTTCTATTGATAGAATGCTTGTGGGAGTACGATAATGAAACGGGAAGTGCTTGGGCCGCTGTTTCTCATCTTCCTCTTTTCAGCCATCACTTCTTCTTTTGCGGCCATGCGGTTTTCGGAGCATCCTTCCCTGCACTGGGACGCCGCCCATTACGCACTGCTGGCTAGAAATCTCGTGGAAGGAAACGGTTTCTCGAACAGTCCCGGCCATCCGACCGCCTTCCGGCCTCCTCTGTATCCCGCGGTCGTTTCAGTGATATTCCGCGCCGTCGGTGAACGCTATCGCGCCGTATATCTTCTGCAGGCAGTGCTTTACGCCCTTGCGGCAACCGGTCTGGCGTGGTTCGCATACCGTATGGCCGGACGAAGATCGATGTATTTCACCGGAATTCTGGTTGCGGTCAATCCATCGGCGCTTGAAATGACCGGCATGCTGATGACCGAAACCCTCTTCGCCTTTCTCCTCGTCTGCTGCCTGCTGCTTCTTTACAAGGCCTTTCAGGGTGGATCCGGAAGGTTGCCTTCCCCGGGACTTCTGTATTACGCCGGCGCCGGACTGCTGCTGGGGGCTGCGACCCTCTGCAGGCCCAATGCGGCTGGATGCAGCCTGATGGCGGCAGCGGTCATTCTTGTACGGAGAAGGGAGGCTTTCGGTATCCGCCTTGCATCCGCCGCCGTCCTTCTGCTCGCGTCCGCTCTTCCCGTGGCTCCGTGGATGATGAGAAACAACGAGTTGTTCGGCTCACCATGCATTACGACAACAGGAGGAATAAACTTCTGGGATTTCCGGCATAGAGACCCTTCTGCCTCCTCGTCCATAGGAACGCCCCCGGAGGAGTTCCTGAGAGCCAACAGCCTCGCCCGGCAGAGGGACCTGGCTGAAAGAGGCGGAGACGTTTCCAGAATGGCGCCGGTGTACAACATCTGTCCCCGTTACTTCGCCTATTTCTACAACCAGTCGATAATCGACAGATTCACCGGCCTTTCGGAAACCGAGGCCGACGGCGAGTATTTCCGGATGGGTCTCGAGTACACGCTGAACAATCCTATGCGTGTGCTGCTCGAATCCCTGCAGGACGTTCTGAGGGTGTTCTCTCCGCTGGACAGGAATGGTAGGATCGATCCGGTTCTCTTCATCGCGCTGCCCTTCATCATCTGCGGGATGTATCTCGTCTGGAGGCATGACGCCGACGCCGGCGCCGCTCTCGCAGCACTCTTCGTCCCGCTCCTTGTCACATCCTTTCTGATACGTTACGAACCCAGATACCGGATACCGTTCGAGCCGCTGATGCTCGTCTATTCGTCGGTCGGCATCGCCGCCTGCGCCTCCGGGGCGCTCAAGGAGAAGAAGGTGAGGGTTCTCATGGCCGTGGGCCATGTTCTGTTCACGGCCGCCTCGTACATGACCCTTTCCGGACCTCCGGCATCCTGAAAGCCGCAGTCATTTCAGGCTCATCGTAAGTGACCCGGCCCGGCGGCGGTCTTCAACGCCGGTAGCATTCCGTCGGGCGGACAGCGGCGTCCGAATGCTCTTCCTCAAAAGCGCCCGAAGGGCTGAAGGCCTGATTCCCGCCTTCCTCGACGGGCGGGCGGCCCGGCTGTTATGGTCCGCTGACGATGTGCGGCCGCCGGCACCGGTATCCCCTGCCTGACGGACCTTTCCAAGAACCCCGGAGAGAAGGGCACCAATGAACAGGAAATCGCGTTTCGACACACTGCTCGTCCACGGAGGGCAGAAGCAGGATCCTCTCATGGCCGTGAACCCGCCGATCTACCAGACGTCGACCTTCTCATTCAGGAATGCGCAGGAGGGCGCGGACTGCTTCGCGGGGGAGAGCGACGGGTACATCTACTCCCGGCTCGGCAATCCCACCGTCAGGGTGCTGGAGGATGCCGTCGCGGCGCTCGAGGGAGGGTTCGGCGGCATCGCCGTAGCCAGCGGCATGGCTGCCGTGACGACCGTGTACATGTCCTTCCTGGGCCGGGGCGGCCATGTCGTCTCGACCGACGCGGTTTATGGAGCTTCGAGGGGAGTGCTGGAGAAACACTTCTCCCGGTTCGGGGTCGAATCGACATTCGTCGATACCAGCCGCCTGGAACTCGTCGAGGCCGCCATCCGTCCGGAGACGAAGCTCCTGTACGTGGAGACCCCCGCTAATCCGACGATATCCATCACCGACATAGCCGCATGTGCCGAGATCGCGCACAGGCACGGCATCCGCCTGGTCGTGGACAATACCTTCTGCTCGCCCCTGCTGCAGAGGCCTCTGGAGCTGGGGGCGGACGTGGTGCTCCACTCCATCACCAAGTTCATCAACGGTCATGCGGACGTGGTGGGAGGCGTGATCGTCGCTAAGACGGAGGCCGACCATTCGCTGATGTATGGAGTGATGACCAGCATGGGCCCCTGCATGGACCCGCACCAGGCCTTCCTCGTGACCAGGGGGCTCAAGACCCTGTCCGTAAGGCTCCTGCGGGCGCAGGAGAACGCGCAGAAGATCGCGGAATACCTCGAGGGTCACCCAAAGGTCGCATGGGTGAGGTATCCCGGCCTCGAGTCCCACCCGCAGCACGAGCTGGCCGCCAGGCAGCAGAAGGGGCCCGGCGCCATGATATCCTTCGGCCTGAAGGGCGGCCTGGAGGCGGGCAGGATTCTGATGGACAGCGTCGGGCTTGCCGCCCTCGCCGTCTCTCTGGGCGGAGTCGAGACCCTGATCCAGCATCCCGCCTCGATGACCCACGCGAAGGTGAGTGCGGAGGCGAAGCTGAAGGCGGGGATCACGGACGACCTGGTGCGCTATTCCGTAGGCATAGAGGATCTGGACGACCTGATCGCCGACCTCGACCAGGCCCTGGCCAGGATATAGTCCAGCCGGAAGGCATGGCGCCGCCTGCGGTCGCCCGGGGGCTGGAATGAACGCCGCCGCAATGGTTCGGGAAAGAGAATGCCGGTTCTCCCGGTCCTCCTTCTGAGCCTCTGCTCCGCAGTCTCCGGGGAAGGTCCGATCCCGGAACTCACCCCTCCCGTCAGGCGGGGGGACGAAGTCCCCTCAGCCGGCCGTTCGTCATCCGGGACGCCCGGAACCTGGCTGATAATGGGTGAGGGACTCATGACCGCGGATCGGCTGGCCGGCTTCCTGCTCGAGGACAATCCGGACGCCGACAGCGAAAGGGTACTGCTGCTGGCGACCCTCTACATCGAGGAGTGCGCCGTCGAAGGGGTGAACTCGGACGTCGCCTTCGTTCAGATGTGCCATGAAACCGGCTTTCTGAGGTTCGGCGGCCTCGTGACCGGGGACATGAACAACTTCTGTGGACTTGGCTCGACGGGCCCCGGGAATCCCGGGCTGAGCTTCCCGGACGAGCGCACCGGAGTCCGCGCCCATGTCCAGCACCTCAAGGCCTACGGCTCTACGGAGCCTCTCGTTGGTGAACTGGTCGATCCGCGGTTCGGGCTGGTGAGCCCCCGGGGCAGGGCCCCCGACATCTCCAGGCTCTCGGGCACATGGGCCGCCGACAGGCACTACGCGGAACGCCTGGCCGAAATGCTCGGGCGCCTCTATCTCTGACCGAAGGAACCGCCGCCCCGGGATACTGCCGGGGCCGGCCCTCCGTTGCCGCCGTCAACCCCTTGCCGCCCGGGCGGTTGTCGAATCGAAGCCCGACTGCGCCATCGGCAGTCATCCCGCCGTCCTCCCGGAAGCTGCCTCAGTGAGTACGACCGACATGATTGACGACTCCTACAGCAGACGCGAATGATTCGCGTTATGGATGAGGATTTGCGTCTCCCGCCGGCCCGGGACCCCTCCGGCGCCCTGCTGCGGATGCACGGTTTCCGCGTGACGAGGCTCCGCAGGGCCGTAGTGTCCGCATTCCTGGCTGCGGATGGCGCTCTCTCCGTGGACGATCTCGTGGAAACCGTAGGATTCGGCAGCCTTTCTAGCGTCTACCGGGCCGTGGAGGCTCTCGAATCAGAAGGCGTTCTCGAGAGATGCCCCGGATCGGCGGGCATCAGGAGATACTGCCTCGCCAGACACGGGCGCTGCGGACACAACCACTTCGAGTGTCTGGGCTGCGGACGGGTGATCCACCTCGACCTCGAACTCCCTCCCGGGTTGGTGGAGCGTGTATCGGCCGAAGGATTCAGCATTGCGAACGCCTCGGTGCACTTCTCCGGGAAATGCCGGGACTGTTCGGGAAAGGGTCGTGAATGAAAAGGCTGGCTTTTGTCATCCCCGCGCTGGCCGTCCTGGGCTGCTCGACCTCGGCGCCGGGCCGCGGGCGGCTGACCGTAGCCGTCAGCATCGAACCCGAAGCCTTCCTGGTGGAAGGGATAGCGGGAGACCTGGCCGACATCGTCGTAGTCGTTCCGCCTGGCGCGGACCCGCACGGCTTCGAGCCCTCTCCGGCCACGATGCAGGCAGTCTCCGAAGCCGATCTCTACCTTGCAATCGGTCTTCCGTTCGAGGAGCAGTGGCTCCCCAGAATCGAGGGCTCGGCTCTCGGGCTCGCCGTCGCCAGGATTGATTCCGGCCTGGTGAGAACCTCCGACGGCGATCCCCACGTCTGGCTCTCCCCGGACATGATGAGGGTCCTCGCAGCCAATACGGAACGCCAGCTTCGCCGCATGGCGCCCGCCGACTCGGCTGCATTCGCCGATGGCCTCGCCGGCACTCTCGCCGTTATCGACTCCACCGACGCCAGGGTGTCGGACATACTGGAAGGGTGCGAGGGAGCGACGTTCGTCGCCCTCCATCCCGCCTATGCCTACTTCGCCCGGGAATACTCGCTGGTACAGGTGGCGCTCGAAGTCGAGGGAGCGGAACCGACGCCGGTGCAGTTGTCGGAGATAGTCGAAGCGGCGCGTGCCGGCTCCTCCCGGATCGTCATCGTCTCACCGGGTTTCTCCACCGGGGCCGCCGAAGCCCTCTCGATCGAACTGGGCTTCGAGCCCAGGCCGCACGACCAGCTCTCGCACGACTGGCCGGGATGCATGACGGGGCTCGCCTCGCTGATCGCGGGTGAAGAGTGAGTGAGGAGCCCGTCGTAAGGCTTCGCGCCGTCAGTTTCGGGTACGGGCCCGGCCGCCCGGCCCTCGACCGGGTGGACTTCGAGGTGGCGAAAGGCGACTATGTTGCAGTCATCGGCCCCAACGGCGGCGGCAAGACCACCCTCCTGAAGGTGATCCTGGGCCTGAGGAAGCCTTGGTCGGGTTCGGTGGAGGTCTTCGGCGGACCGCCGGGGAAGGCACGCAGCCGGATCGGCTATGTTCCACAGTGGACGGGGCTCAATCTCGATTTCCCCGTAACCGCCCTCGACGTGGTGATGATGGGGCTTCCTCCTGGCCTCCGCGGCGCCGCCGGAAGAAGGCGCGCCCTGGCCGCCATGGAGGAGCTGGGTGTCGCCTCTCTCGCGTCGAACCATGCCGGAAGCCTCTCCGGGGGGCAGAGGCAGAAGGTCTTCGTGGCGAGGGCACTCGCAGGATCGCCGGAACTGCTGCTTCTGGACGAGCCTGCGGCCAGCGTGGATCAGGCCGGTCAGGGGGGGCTGTACGAGCTTCTCGAAAGGCTGAGCGCAACTATTACAATAATCCTGGTGACGCACGACGTAGGAGCCGTGGCCGGGTCCGTCCGTTCGATCGCCTGCCTCAACGGCAGGCTGGTGAGCCACGCCGAGACTCTGGGAACGGAAGCCCTCTGGAAGGCATATGGATGCCCAGTCGATCCGATCTCCCACGGCACGCCCCACCGCGTGCTCGGAACCCACGGCGGGGGCTGCGATGCTTGAGGCCCTCGCCCGGTACGCATTCCTCCAGAACGCCGTTCTGGCCGTCCTGCTGGGTTCGGTCGCCTGCGGGACAATCGGCAGCCTGCTTTTCGTGAACAGAATGTCGGGTCTTTCCGGCGGCATAGCACATGCGGTCTTCGGAGGGCTGGGCTTCGCTCTCTTCGCCGGCATCGACCCCCTTGCAGGGGCTGTCGGCGCAAGCATCCTGGCCTCCCTGCTGCTCGGCTTCCTGTTCAGAGGGGCGCGGAGCCGTTCCGAGGCCGCCATCGCAGCGGTCTGGTCGATCGGCATGTCGATGGGCCTGGTCTTCGCCGCTATGGCGCCGGGATACAGGGGCGACCTGATGGGATACCTCTTCGGCAGCGTACTCGCCGTGCCGGCAGCCGACCTGGTCCTGACGGTCGTCGTGGACGCCGCCGCCCTGCTATTCGTGACCGTATTCTACAGGAGGATACTCGCGATCTCCTTCGACCCGGAGTACGCCGCCGCCCGCGGGATGAGCGCCGGTGCCTTGTACACCGCGTTCCTCGTGCTTACCGGCCTTTCCGTCGTGGTTCTGATGCGATCCGTCGGGCTCGTCATGGTGATCGCCCTCCTCACCATCCCTCCAGCCACTGCAAGGCTCCTGACATACAGGCTTCCCGTGATGATCCCCGCAGCCTGCGCACTCAGCGCGGCGGCGGGCCTCGGCGGGCTCGCAGCCTCATGGAGCCTCGATCTTCCAGCCGGGGCGTGCATCGTCCTGACCAGCGCCGCAGGTTTCGGCCTGGTTTCCTTCGCATCGCGCGTCGCTTCCGCCGTGCGTACCCGCGGGAGGCGAACGCAGACATCCCCGACGGCTGGAGCCCGGCCGGCCTGAACCGATCCTGTCGGCGGACTTCGCCAGCCAAAACGACCCGGAGCCCGGCTCATGCATGCTGTGGCATTTTCCCGGGCCCGCACCAATAATATGAGCCCCGGTCGGCAGGCTATGTCCGGCAGGCCCGACCGGAATCGCTTCTGCCAAGGAGGTCCTTCAATGACTGAACTCGACAGAGCCAGACGAGAGGCCGGACGGCTCGCCGACATGAAGGGCGTGAGCTACTGCGTGATCTCGCGTGAGGAATCCGGCAAAAAGGAGTATAAATACGTCTGCATGGAGGGTTTCGGCCTCCCCAAGGGCTGGATGCTGGAAGAGGTGATCAATCCCCTGATCGAACGGGTCGAGATAGAGCCCCCGGAGAATATCGAGGACGACTCATTCTGATTTCTGCAGGCCCCATCGAAGGAACAGCGAAATGCAGTTGCCAGGTGATTCCAAGGTGATCAGCGCCGGTACCCGGATGCCTTCCGACCCGGAGATATCCGCTTCTGCGAAACTATTGCCGATAACCGAGATCGCCGGACGGCTCGGGCTGGCCCCTGAGGATCTGCTCCTCTATGGCGGCGACAAGGCGAAGGTACGCCTGGACGCAGTCCGCAAGAGATCGAAGGGCCAGGGACGCCTGATACTGGTCTCCGCCATGACCCCCACCCCGGCGGGCGAGGGGAAGACCACCGTCTCCATAGGCCTGGCGCAGGGCCTGGCCCGCATCGGCCGCTCGACCTGCATCGCGCTCAGGGAGCCCTCCCTCGGCCCCATCTTCGGAATGAAGGGTGGAGCGACCGGAGGCGGATACTCCCAGGTTCTTCCCGCCGAGGACATCAACCTCCACTTCACGGGTGATCTCCACGCCGTAACCTCGGCGCACAACCTCCTCGCAGCCGCCATCGACAATCACATCTACTGGGGCAATCCCTCGGGCCTCGATCCCCGCACCGTGCGCTTCCACCGGGTGCTCGACATGAACGACAGGGCTCTGCGGAACATCGTCATCGGTCTCGGAGGCAGGACGCAGGGCGTACCCCGCGAATCCGGCTTCGACATCACCGCCGCGAGCGAAGTGATGGCGATCATGGCTCTCGCGGAGGGCCGGGAGGATCTGAAGGAGCGTCTGTCCCGCATCTATGTGGGGATCAACTATGACGGAGAGCAGGTGACTGCCGGTTCGATGGGCGTTTCCGGGGCAATGGGCGTCCTGCTGAAGCACGCGATAAGGCCCAATCTCGTCCAGACCATCGAAGGCGTTCCCGCATTCGTCCATGCAGGCCCCTTCGCCAACATCGCACACGGGTGCAACTCCCTCATCGCGACGAAGATGGCCGTAGGCCTGTCCGACTGGGCGATAACCGAGGCGGGCTTCGGCTTCGATCTCGGAGCCGAGAAGTTCTTCGACATCAAGTGCGGTTACGGCAGGCTGAACCCTTCCATCGTGGTCCTGGTGGCCACGTGCCGCGCCCTCAAGATGCACGGGGGCAGGAAGAAGAAGGAGCTGGACGCTTCCGATCCCGATGCCGTAGTGCGCGGCCTGCCCAACCTTGAGAAGCACCTCGAGAACATCCGCAAGTTCGGGCTTCCGGCCGTCGTGTGCGTGAACCGCTTCCCGTCGGACTCCACGGACGAACTGGCGGTCGTGCTTCGCAGGTGCTCTGAACTGGGAGTCCCGGCCGCCGTCGGGGAGGGCTTCAGCATGGGCGGCGCCGGCATGGTCGATCTGGCCGAGAAGGTCGTCCAGACAGCCGAATCCTCGAAGGCGTCGTACAAGCCGCTCTACCAGTGGGACTGGCCTGTCGAGAAGAAGATCCAAACGATCGCGAGGGAGATCTACGGGGCCGAGTTCGTGGACTTTACCTCACAGGCCAGGAAGGACCTCGCCGCCATAGCGAAGTTCGACTACGCGAAACTGCCGGTCTGCATCGCCAAGACGCAGAACTCCCTGTCCGACAACCCGGAACTCCTGGGCAGGCCGAAGGACTTCGTAGTGACCGTGAGGGAGATTCAGATCGCAGCGGGCGCAGGCTTCCTGATCCCGATAACCGGGGATATCCTCAGGATGCCCGGTCTCCCCTCGAAACCGGCTGCGCTCGGCATGGACATCGACACGGTAGGAAACATAACCGGGTTGTGATCCGCGTTACGGAATCCCCTCCCAGGGGTTCGGCAGCGGATCGCCGGGCGGAGGGGCGAGCGAGGCGGCTCCCGGTCCGCTCCATCTGAGGCCTCTGTAGCCTGAGGCGGAAGCTTCTCCCGTGGCGACGCTCCTCCCCGAGAGCCAGACGGCAGTCGTTCCCGACACGACCCCTCCTGCCGGCGGTCGATCCATGAAGAGTACCGGTGTCTGTTCGGAAGCCTTCCAGGCCGTGATCGGCATCCACTCCTCGTCGGTCGCGACCGCAGTACCCTCCGGAACCGCAAGTATGCAGGCCGCGAGCTGCGCGTGCCTCGATCTGAAGTAATTCTCGAAAAGAACCCCCCGGACCGAACCCGCGACTGACACGACCGCAGCCGAGGCGAGGAGCAGTGCGCCGCCGGGGTGCCTTGGCAGGCATCTCCGCACGAAGGACGCCGCCAGGAGTGCGGCCGGGAGGAGCAGGAACCTCGGCCCGAACTGGAACATGCCGTCGGTGGGCGAGAGCAGGAGAAGCGCTGCAGCAGCGCCGCCGCCGGCCTTCTCCATCCGGGCCGC
>LKHC01000018.1 GCA_001618605.1 Candidatus Fermentibacter danicus | reverse complement strand
CTTCGATGCAAGCCTTTCCGGCATGACGGCCGCAATGGCCCATGCAAGACACGCGGCGACCGCCGGAATGTTTCCCGCGGGGACGGTCCAGGACGAGAGGATGGAGAGCCTCGCCTGGAGGAATCGCCCCGGGGGGACGAAACAGGGGAGATTGTCCGCGATCCGTTCGGGAAGTGCGCCCGGTACGAGCATTGCAAGGCCCGCAAGAATTGCCGCCGCCGCCCAGACGAGAATCGCCGACCGCGCCCCCTCCTCCCTCCGGGCGGACCAGACGAGGGCGACGGATGCCCCCGCGGCCGCCGGGGCGATCTCCGGTCTCCAGACAGCCGCAGCCGCCAGGGGTATCGTCCAGAAGGGGAGACGACCCCGCCGCCCGAGGGCGGACATGAACATCAGCACCCAGAGGAGGGCCGGGAGCATGGCTGGCCCGTGCTCCCAGAAAACCAGAGCGTAGGGAGCCATCCCGGAAAGAGCGAATGCGCAGATCCCTGCGATGGCGCCGATTCCTGCGGCAGCCCCGCCTGCGGCGAGGACGGCCAGGGGCCAGGCTGCGGAAGCCGTTGCGATCAGGACGAACAGCCTCGACGATCCGAGGCTGCCGGCGCCGAAGAGAGAAGAGACCAGGGGAAAACTGGCCGGGTAGGAGGAAGCCACTCCCCCGTCGCATGGAATCGACAGGGCGGGGGGATACATCCTCGACCCGACTCCCGGAGGCAGCGCCCTCGGAAGGGCTTCAGTCCCCTCGATGAAGGCCTGTGCCTGCCAAAGCCTGATCCCGTTGTCGCCAGAGAAGGGCGCCCAGGGAGGAATCTCCCTGCCGGGCAACGAGATTGCCGCCAGGAGCACGGCGACGGACGCCCATGCCGCCAGGCCCCCCGGGATTCTCATCTACCAGCGGTTCCAGTGGACCTTGGAGTCATCCCATCTGTCCGGTGTCTCCGGCTTCTCGTCCGGCCAGCCGAATGCGACCAGAGAGAACGGTTCCACTCCCGGGGGGAGCTGCACGAGGGCCTTGAACCCGGTGATCCTGTCCTCGCGGGGATGGACCCCGAGCCAGACCGCACCGAGCCCGAGGGATTCCGCCACGAGCAAAATGTTCTGCGTGGCCGCCGCGCAGTCCTGAATCCACATCCCACTGTGGGACAATGTAGTATCCGCACAGACCGCTATGCAGCCCGCCGCCTCGGGAACCATGGAGGCATGCGGATGGAATCCCGGAACAGCCTCCAGCAGCTTCCTGTCCTCCATGACGAGGAATCGCCAGGGCTGCCTGTTGCTCGCCGAGGGCGCATACATGGCGCCCTCGAGCATGTCCAGTACCATCTTCCTCGGAACCGGATCCCTGCGGTACTTCCGGATGCTCCTGCGCCTGATGATCACATCCAGCATCGTGTACCCCCCGCTGTTCGGATTACCATATTATCCCGCAGCTAATATGTTCATCCAAACGCCCGGCTGGAACAGGATGCCGGGCCGGTCGCAATCCCGGAGGCCGAACGATCTCAGGCGTCAGGCGAAGAGTAGCCGACAGGGCCATGAAAGGCGTGAGGAAGCTGCTCACCTTCCTTTCCCGGCTGTTGCTGACATTCGTGGGAACAGCGCTCTTCTCCCTTGCCGTCAGAGGTTTCTACAAGCCCAACGCCCTCATGTCAGGAGGAGTGACCGGGACATCCCTCCTCATAAACCACTTCACCAACTTCCCCGTCGGGATGGCCGTCCTCCTCTTCAACATTCCGATCTTCATCCTCGGCTTCAGATACATCGGCAAACGCTTCGCGTTCTTCTCCGGGCTGGGGGTTCTCCTTTTCGGGCTCGCCACCGACTTTCTTCCGATAGAGCCCCTCACCAGTGACCCCATGCTTGCCGCGATCTTCGGCGGAGTGCTTGCAGGCCTGGGCACGTCCTTCGCCATACGGGCGGGTGGCTCCCTGGGCGGCTTCGACATCCTCGCCGTCGTGGTCAACAGGAAGTTTTCGGCGGGTGTGGGAGAGGTCCTGATGACCCTCAACGGCATACTGGTAGTCACCGCCGGAATCTTCATCTCGCCGGAGACGGCCATGTACACCCTGATCGCGATCTTCGCATCGGGGCGCACCGTCGATCTGATGCAGACCCCCCGCCCCAGGAAGGCGTTCCTGATCATGACCCAGAATCCAGCCCCCATCAGGGAGAGGATCCTGTCCGAGATGGGCAGGGGGCTTACGGTATGGAGGGCCGACGGAGGCTTCAACCGCAATCTTGCGGTCCTGCTCTGCGTTGTCACGAAGATGGAGCTGCGCGAGCTGTCCGAGATCGTGGAGGAGGAAGACGGCAACGCATTCACAGTGGTCCTCGAGGCGAGCAATGTGTTCGGCCGTTTCAGGCCTTCCGCCGCCTACGCCCAGCTCCAGAAGCTCCAGCTATGGAACAGGGAGGACACCGGACAGCCCGAGTGACGCAGGAATGCTGCAGGCTGCGAATCCTTTCCGGGGGAGAACCGCTCATGAGCCACCGGGGAAAATCACAGGCTTTTCTGATCCTCGCAGCCCTCGCCCTGTGCGGCACGGTCGGCGCCGGAACCACGGGGAGCCTCTCGGGGGTCGTTACGGATTCCGACGGCGACCCGGTGACGGGAGCAAGCGTCGTCATCGAGGGGACGCCGTTCGGCTCCATGACGGACCGTGAGGGCAGGTACGACGTCTACGCCCTCTCTCCCGGCACTTATACGGTAACCGCCAGGATGGTCGGGATGACCTCCGTCACCAGGGAGGGAATCCGCATAGTGACCGACCAGTCCACCCGGGTGGATTTCGTGCTCGGTATCGAGGCCGCCGGCTCTACGATCATCGAGGTGAGGGATCAGAGGAACCTCATTCTCGAGACGGTGCCGTCCACGATACACGTCATAGACCGGTCCGAGATGAGGCTCATGCCCGTTCCGGACATGCTCGAGATCATCAGCAGGCAGCCGGGTATCGTCTCCAGCGGCGGATCCCTCCATGTCCGCGGGGGGAGGGCAGGCGAAGTCGCCTTTCTTCTCGACGGCATCCCTGTCAGATCGCCGGTGGACAACTCCTTCAGCGCGGTGCTGCCCGTCTCCGCGGTCTCCGAGGCTTCGATCATCACGGGTGGCGCCACCGCGGAGTACGGGAACGCGATGTCCGGGGTCGTCAACATGGTCTCCCGTGAAGGAGGGAAGAGCTATGAAGGCGGTGTTACCGTACATGCCGGAGATCTGACCGAGTTCGGTTACGAGTCCGTCTCCGTCAACTATTCCTCGCCGTCGGAAAACGACAGCTACAGGGACGGTTGTCTGGACGCGGAAGTCTCGCTGGGAGGCCCCGAGCCCATCACGGCCCACGTCCTCCCCGCGATAGGGATCGATGTTCCCTGGGACCTGAGGTTGTTCGGATCGGCCCGCTATATGCGCAGCGGCAGGGATCTCGAGGACAGCAGGGGCTACTGGGAGAACAACTGGCAGAACGTCGCGAGCGGCTCGTTGAAGATCTCCGGGAGGCCGTCATCCTCCACCAGGATCTCGGTTCTGGGGTACTATAACTACAGGCAGTCGGGGTGGGACGAATGGGCCTGGTCCCGGATGGATCAGCCGGTCTACATCGATGAGATTCCCTACCTGGGCGTGGATCCGGACTACTCGATCCCGGTGAGGTATCAGGAGCTTGGCGGCGTTACGGCCTCCGTGACCAGGATGTTCTCCGACGACGTATTCATGGAGGCGCGCCTCAATCAGAACAGGTTCTGCCACTGGCGCAGGATAGCGAGCGAGGACGGCGGGTATTTCGGGGATTCCCACTCGCCTTCGGACTGGATTTCGTTCTTTCTCCCCGAGCCGAGGGTGATCGACAGCCTCGGTTTCTACCACGCGGGTCTCCACCCGGAGGTCTGGCTGGAGTCGAGGAGCACGGTGACCACCGGCAGGATCGACTTCACCGACAGGATTTCCGGCGTGACCGAGCTGAAGGCCGGGATCGAGGGATCCTACTACGACATCTACGACTACAGCGTCCACCTTTCCGACGACGGCGCCGCCAACGTCAGCCTCTGGAAAGCCTATCCGACCTCACTCGCGGCCTACTGCCAGACCGTTCTCCGTTTCAGCGGCGGGATGGTGATGAATGCAGGCCTCCGGTACGACCTGTTCCTTCCGAACTGCCGCAGAATGGACGCCGTGACGGGTGAACTCGTGGACGTCGGCAACAAGAGCCAGATCAGCCCCCGCATAGGCCTGACCAACCCCGTCACCGACAGGGATATCTTCTTCGTCACATACGGCCACTACTTCCAGATGCCGAACATGAACGAGTTGTTCTACGGGACGGACTACAACCTCTCCAGCATCTACTCGATCGTCGGGAACCCCGATCTGGAAGCCGAGAAGACCGTCGCCTACGAGGCGGGCGTGAGGCACCGGTTCTCGGACATCACGTCTCTCGCCTTCTCCACCTTCTACAAGGACGTCACCGGTCTCGTCAGAACCACCGGATACGACGGAGAGGGCTACGACTACTACTTCCTCTACGAGAACGACGACAGCCATGCCGTGATCTGGGGCGTGGAGACCAAGTTCGTCCGGCTCCCCGGTGAATGGTGGTCCGCGTCGGCCGGTTACACCTACTCGGTCGCCAGGGGCAGGTATTCCTCCGCCTCCGAGGGATGGGAGTACGAGTCCGAAGGGATAACGATCCCATCCACCCAGGACAGCTATCTGGACTGGGATCAGAGGCACTCCGCCAACGCGAGCGCCGGGCTCTCGGTGCCGAGGGAGGGAGGGCCCGCGGTCCTCGGCGGGCATCCGTTCGAAGGGGTCGGCATCACCATGGACTGGAAGTACGGGAGCGGATTCCCGTTCAGCCCGCCTCCGAGCGGGCCTGTCTTCACCAGGATCAACACGGAACGCTATCCCTGGACGATGCAGGTGGATCTAAGCGTGTCCAGGAGATTCTGGGTCGGCGGGGTCACCGCCGAAGCGGCGATAACGGTTTTCAACCTCTTCGATCGAAGGAACCTGAACACAATCTTCGACACCGGCTACTACCTCAAGAACGGAGAGCCCGGCGGGACGATGGAGAATCCGGGGGCCTGGTCCCCCGCCAGGCATGTCTTCGCCAAGGTAGGTTTCTCATGGTAGGCAGGCACGGGCATCTCCCGGCCCTGATCGCCGCTGCGGCGGTTCTCGCAACGGCCGTTCCGGGCTGTCACAGGCTGACCGAGTACTCCTCCACCGGGGAGACGGGAGTCGTCGTCATCCGCCTCCCGGATCTCGAGGCGGAGGATGTCATCCCGGGCTTCGAAGGCGGAAGATCCATCTGTTCCGTCGGGAACGAGAACTTCGTCGTCGCGAGCAACAGGGGGCGGCTCTTCTGGGGGAACTCGGCGGAAAGGACGATCGAGCACGCCTATCCCATCGGGACCGCGTTCACCGCTGGCTATGGGAGCATGGCGCCGGGCGACGGCTCGATCTACATCATCACGGGCTACGGGCAGATAGCGCAGTTCAACCTGTCCAGCCGCAAGGTGGTGGACCAGTTCGACGCCGGCCCTCTCCCGACGGATCTCTGCAGGGCGGCCTTCGGACCCTACCTCTATGTGTCGGACGGACAGGATGGGCTTGTCAGGGAAGTCTGGCTCCTGGACAACGAGGTCCACGACCAGTACGGGATGCCGCACCCGGTGCGGGCGCTTGCGTCCGGCCGGATCATCGACCGGGCAGTGATGTGCGCCGCTGGATCCGCCTCGGAGGCATACCGAATACTGGTCGACTCACTGCCTTATCCGGAGACTGTCGAACTCTCCTCTCCGCCGGTCGACATCGCCGCCTTCAGGGACACGTCCTTATGCTGCGCGGTTCATCCCGTGATGCACGGGAGTGGAGGCGCCACGATCATCTGGTACGACAGCCTGGGTCAAGCCCAAACACGGATAATGTCACTCGACGGATCCCCCTGCGTGATCTGCACGGATCATGTCAGGAGGCTCTTCTATGTGGCGAGCTTCCTAGGGGACGGCACGACGCGGATTTACAAGCTGGATCCCTTTGATATGGCGATCCTGGGTTCGGTCGATGTCGACGGGCTGCTCAGGGACATGGCCCTGCACCGGAACGGGGAGTTTCTACTGGCTCTCACCAGCGGTTAGCCTGTCCCTCCGCCCATTCCAGGGCGTACTCCAGAACCGGGTCCCTCCCGGCCAGGAAGTCCTCCTCCGTGGCATCGACGAAGATGTCGGGGGGAATCCCGGCCTCGTGCACCCAGGTCACCGAGTCGGCGCGGACCATGGTGGATTCCGGAATGCCGAACGTACTGTTCCCGGGCAGATTGTACACGGCGATCCAGTCCGTCCGGCGCATCGTGGTGTCGCCGATGGTGGTGACGGTGGGGATTTCTGACACCATGCACGCGAACTGCTCGGAGAGGTACCAGTTAGCTTCGCCGGTCAGCACGGCCACGGGACCGGTATAGGCATCGGTCGACCTGGATACGAGAATCGGTTGCAGTTCGGAAAAGTCCTCTCTGCCGGGACCGCCCCTGGAGACATAGAAGCAGCCGATCCTCGTCACCGTGTTGAAGGTCCGGCAGACCTCGCCCAGCGGGGAGCCGAAACGGTCGTCGTTCATCCGTATGTCGAAGATGATCGCGTCCACCCCGGGATGGCTCTCGATCAGATTCTGGAGATCGACGTTCCTTACGGACCAGTGCGCGATCATTATGAACAGTGTGTTGTCCATCATGCAGTAGCCCCAGGCGTTCGGAATGACCCACCGGAACCCGGCCGGCTCCAGATAGGTCCACAGGACGTCCATATCGCAGTTGGGCTCGATCGTCCGCGGGTGCGTAGGCCGGCCGTTCACGGTTATGGACTGGTCATCCAGCTCCGACAGCATGTCGAAGAGGATCTGCATCAGCTCGTCCTGGCTCTCAGCCTGGTCCGCCAGAGGTGAATACTTCCTGTAGAGGGCGTCCCAGTCGGCATCCGAGAGATGGAAGCATACGTAGCGCTCGTCCATCGTGTTCCAGACCAGATCGAACTCGCTTCGGAGGTCGTCAACGCTCCCGAGATCGACAGGGTCGAACAGGCATGAAACCGGCAGGACCGCGGTCAGAAGCGCGACGGCGCAGAGGATCGCCTTCCTCCCGTTCATCGGAGCACCGCAAGCCTTTCAGTTCCGGACAGGTCGTCCTCCCTCATTCCTCCGCCTCCCTGGGCAACGCTTGAATCTATATAAGGATTGAGTCCTCGCGGCCCAAGTCCCGGTTGGAACAGTCCGTCCCGGACGGAAGGCACCGACTGACTCGTTCCCGGGTTGATAGATCCGCAGGGGTCGGGGAAATGTGACGGGGGAGCCCCGGTCGGGGCTCCCCCTTTCAGCACCCGGGATGTTATTCGGGCAGTTTCTTGAAGCAGAGGAACCAGTCGAGGCACTCGTAGTCGGAGCCTGCCCCCTTCACCCTCTCGTCCGCCTTGTCCGTGGTTGCAGGAGGCGGGATGATCGCCTTGTCGCCGGGGCGCCAGTCGGCCGGCGTCGCCACCTTGTGCTTGTCCGAGGTCTGCATCGCCTGGAGCAGGCGCTTGATCTCGTCGAAGTTCCTGCCGTTCGAGGACGGGTAGTACATGAGTGCGCGCACCTTCGACTCGGGGTCGATGTAGAACACGGCCCTCACGGCCTGGGTGTCGCTCGAGGACGGCTGCACCATGCCGTACTTGAAGGCCACATCCATGGAGAGGTCGGCGATGACGGGGAATTTGACGTCCATCCCCTTCATCCCGTTCCACTCGATCTTCTCGCGGATCGTGCGCAGCCAGGCGATGTGGCTGAAGTGGCTGTCGATCGAGAGGCCCAGCAGTTCGCAGTTGAGAGCCTTGAACTCGTCCTGCATCCGGGCGAAGCTCATGAACTCCGTGGTGCAGACCGGAGTGAAGTCCGCCGGATGGCTGAAGAGAATGACCCACTTGCCCTTGTAATCCTCGGGGAAGTTGATTACACCCTTCGTCGTCACGGCCCTGAATGCCGGAGCGGGATCGCCGATCAAAGGTATGCCGGCCTCCTCCTCGCAGCAGCAATCGACCTCGTGTTCATCGCGCATGGTATCCTCCTTAGTTGTGTGTGTGTCTCTTCTCATTTCGTCACTTCGCGTCTTCAACCCCGTCCTCCCGGCTCATTCCGCAAGGCGCCGCACCTCGGCGGTGACGAGCCCGGAACCTTCGGAGGGCTTGCCGAAGTTCCCGGTGAGCCCTCCGTCATCCTTCTGCATGTCCCTCCTCCGTCCCGCCGCCCTCGTTGCAGCATCCGAGACAGATGCCCCTGAGTTCCATGTGCGAGTTCCAGACGCATCCCAGGCTCCAGGCCTCCTCCGGAATACGGATTTCGTCGAGTGACGGGCTGTCGAAGTCATAGACGGCTCCGCATCTGGCGCAGACGAAATGATGGTGCCGGCGCATGTAGGCATCGAACCTCACCCTGTCGCCCGACGAGGAGACCGGGGCGACAAGGCCGAGTTCGGAGAGCTTCCAGAGAGTCCTGTAAACTGTGTCCAGCGAGACTGTCGGAAGGTTTTCGCGAACCATTTCATGCACTTCCGAAACGCAGGGATGGCAACCGGAGGCGGCGACCGCGAGATAGACCTCGATACGCTGCTGGGTCATCCTCAGACCGTTGGTCTCGAGTGTCTCCTTCAGCCTGGCCAGTGCCTTGTCCCTGTTCTTCATGGTCTCCTATCGCGACTCAATACTTCTTAAGAATAATTCTCAACAAGACTACGGTCAACCCCGGCTCTTCTCACACTGCTTATGGCAGGGCATTCTGTATCGGTTTCAGAAAGGGAAGACGACGGAGGACACTACGCGTAGGACGATGCCGGGGCGGCTCCCTCACGGCGGACGGCGAAACTCCTCCACTCCGCCTCCGAACCACCGGATCAGACAGGTGCGTGAAGGCGGTATCGTCGGTAATTCCTCGGAACCTGCGGCTACTTGCCTGTCCTGGGCAGGATGAAGATCAGGCTCCAGACGCCGGCGACGCCGATGATGACGTAGATGATTGTTGCGACAGCGGCCGAAAGGCCGATGATCCCGCTGAACAGTTCCTTCTTCAGTATTCCCACCAGCCCCCAGTCGATGGCGCCCGTGACCGAGAGGATAAGCGCGAGCCTGTCGAAGAAACCCAACCTTATGGAGCCCATTGCAACCTCCTTTCTCTGTCTTGCGGTGCCTGGCGGTATTGTACGCGGTCACCCCGTCGGCAACCAGTATCCTTCATCCGGAACGGCCCGGCGCCCTGCTGGTCCTGCTCAGAATCCGAGCATCTCCGAGAGGGAGGGCAAGTCGAGGAACTGGTTCACGACGAAGACGGCATAGAAGATCAGCAGACCAATCGCTTCGCGTCTCGTAACCCGCAGCCCGCTCGTCACGAAGAGCTGTATTACGACTGTCGCCAGTACGAGCAGCGGCATGGCGAACGAAAGCATCGACGGTGCGACCGTGATGGGCGAGATGAGGCAGCAGATGCCCAGTACGACCATCTGCGTGAAGATGTTGGATGCGTAAACCTCTCCGATGGTGACGTCGGCCTTGCGCTTGAGCGTGGCGGACATGCTGATCGCCAGCTCCGGCAGGCTCGTTCCGAACGCAAAGAGCACAACGCCGAGGGGAAGCGCGGGTATCCCCGCCGCCTGTCCCAGCTTCTCGCCCGAGTCCAGGGAAAGCTTCGAGCTGAAGATGAGGCCCAGGATGCCGACAAGAGTGAATCCTGCGGGTTTGACGAGCTTCCTCCAGACGGGGCGTCCGTCGGGGGCGGACCTTTCCACTCCCTCGTGCGCGGTCGAGAGAACGCTGTGGATGTAGGGGAGATAGGTCAGTATCAGGATGCAGCCGTCGGAGCGGCTGAGGATCCCGTCCATCGAAAGGATCAGTACGAGCGCGGAGGAGAGGATCATCCAGCTCGACTCCCTCTCCTGCACGTCGCGGTGGATGTCGATGGGGCGGATCAGGGCGCAGACGGCGGTGACGAACGTCAGCGTGACGAAGTTGGAGCCTATCACGTTGCCCACGGAAACGTCGGAGTTGCCGGCTGCTATTGCGAAGGCGGAGACGGTGAGTTCTGGAAGGCTGGACAGGATGCTCACGCCGAGGACGGTGACGACCAGCTCCTTCACCCCGAGGATTCTCGCAAGGGGCGTGATGTTCCTGATGATGACCTCGCTGCTCACCCACAGCATGAGCAGCCCTGCTGCGAACAGCGCGATGTTGCCCGCCATCTTTCCTCCGGCCGGCCCAGCCCCGGCTCGAGATGCTTGAGACAGGCTGGTAAACGATTGTTGCCCTAAGTGATGATGCTGATTTCCGCTCTTCCCCCGCAAGCAGCCGCAGCATTCCCAGAACTTGGAGCGAAAGCCCGGTCACTTGTCTGTATGCCGGCGGTCACCATCCCGCCGATGGGCGCGACTGCATGTTCGATGGCGCCTCCGTGTTTCGGTTGAATACATCGCTGGATACAGCGATCCGGCATCCCTCCAGACGATTGAAAAGCTCCCCGCATGAGCCTTCGGAGTATTCGAACAGGGGGTTGTCGGAGGGCAACCGCTTCATCAGGCATCCGAAATACGCTCGTGCGATCCTAGCATTGAAGGCTCCCCGGGGCGGCGATCCGCCCCGGGGAGCGTCGAGTATGCCCTCAGCCCGGGATCATTCCTCTCTCAGGCCGAGGCTGTGACTCACTCCCGCCGCGACAGCGGTGAAACCGCTGTTGGGCGAGGGAACCGTACACTGGCCGTAGTCATTCGAACCCCACGCGACTATGGAGCCATTCGACTTCAGGCCGAGGCTGTGATAAGCTCCCGCCGCGACGGCGATGAAAGCGCTGTTGGGTGAAGGAACCGTGCACTGGCTATAGTTGTTCCTCCCCCACGCGACTATGGAGCCATTCGACTTCAGGCCGAGGCTGTGAGCCCATCCCGCCGCGACGGCGATGAAACTGCTGTTGGGCAAGGGGACGTCGCACAGGCCGTAGCCGTTATATCCCCACGCGACTATGGAGCCATTCGACTTCAGGCCGAGGCTGTGAGCCCATCCCCCCGCGACAGCCATGAAATCGCTGTTGGGCGAGGGAACGTCGCACTGGCCGTCGCTGTTCCAACCCCACGCGGATATGGAGCTGTCGTTCCTCAAACCGAGGCTGTGCAATCCTCCCCCCGCCGAGACCGCGATGAAACCGGTGTTGGGCGAGGGAACGTCGCACTGGCCGCAGTCGTTCCTTCCCCACGCGACTATGGAGCCGTCGTCCCTAAGGCCGAGGCTGTAATCGTATCCCGCTGCGATCGCGGTGAAACCGTTATTTGGCGAGGGGACGTCGCATTGGCCGAAGCTGTTGTTTCCCCATGCGACTATGGTGCTGTCGTTCCTCAGGCCGAGGCTGTGACCACCTCCTGCCGCTACCGCGATGAAACCATTGTTGGGCGAGGGGACGTCACACTGGCCGTAGTCATTCCCCCCCCACGCGACTACGGTGCAGCCCCGGAGAACGGCGGTCTCCTCGTTGCTCCAGACGGACAGGCCTGCGTCATTGGTGGTACGCAGGGCGTAGTAGGCGGTGGTCTGCGTGAGGGTGGAATCGTTGAAGGCAAGCACGCCGGGATCGGTGAATACGCCGAGCTTCTCCGCCGAGAGGGTGTCGCCGGCTATTCCGGCGACGTAGGAACGGTAGAGGGTGTAGCGGGCAAAGTCCTCATCGGGGCAACTGGTCCATGACAGAGCTACCTCGGTCGCACCGGCGATCGCGGTGAGAACCGACGGTGTGGGGGCGCCGGGGGTGGTGATCTCCGCTTCGTTGCTCCAGGCGAAAACGCCGGTGCCGTTGCCGGTTCGGACAGCGTAGTAGTATGTGACGCCCAGTTCGACGGTGGCGTCCTCGAAATACCTCTGGTTCGCGTCGGTGAAGACCGTGAGAAGTTCGGCGTTTTCATGATCGGCGGCTATGCCGGGGGACGTTGACCGGTACAGCGCATAGGACTGGAAGTCTTCATCAGGGCATATCGTCCAGGTCGCAGTGACTTCGCATTCGGACCCGGTGTCGGAGCAGCTCCGGTCCGTTTCGTTTCCGGCGGAAACCGCCTCTTCGTTAGAGGCTTCCAGGCGCAGGGAAGGCTTGTCTCCCCCGGTGAACTCCACAGTGAGAACCGATGGTGTGGGGCCGTTATCCGGTCCGGATGGGCTCTTGCCGCAGGCGATGAAAAGCCCGGCAGCGCAAATCATGCAGACGGGAATCAAAAGGAACGGAATCCGTTTCAGGCTCATGGTTTCCCCCTCCCTTTGGTTTTGCTGACTGTGTGAATATCCGCTTCAGGGAGAATCGGAGGCAACTCCGGACAAGACTGTGCGACTCAAGCGTGCGGAGTGGTTTCCCGGGTGGGTGAAGCAGGGTTCTGCCGTTTGGCGTGAACTCAGGGGGCATACGAAAGAACCTGGGGAT
>LKHC01000017.1 GCA_001618605.1 Candidatus Fermentibacter danicus | reverse complement strand
AAACCTCATCCGTAAACCTCCGGGCGCCTGTCGGACAGGCAGTCGATCTTGCGCCGCATGCGCGGCACATCCTCGGGATCGATATCGTAATCAGTGGTCCAGGCGGCTGCGTCACGGCCCTGCAGGAGAGCCCCGGAAGGCGCCGCCACACCGCCCCCTCCGCCGAAGACGACCCCCTGGTGCTCCCCGCCGATGTTGCATCCGGCGGTGAAGACCTGCGCCTCGGCGGACCTTGCGCGGAGGAGGCATCGGAACAGCTCGATCCTCGATTCCGGCCACTCGGCCGGGACGAAGACGATGCGTGCGCCTCCGAGCGTCAGCGCCCGGAAGAGCTCGGGAAACCTGATGTCGTAGCATACGGCTGCGCCGGCGGCCATCCACGGAGTCCGGAACACGCCGGCAGGCGAGCCGGGGGTAAACACCCCGTCCTCCCCCATCTGCCTGAAAAGATGCACCTTCTCGGTTGTATGCGCGATCGAGCCGTCGGGCGAGATCACGTGAAGCCGGTTCACGATCCCGCGTTCCGTGAGAACGGGCAGAGTCCCGGCGACGGCCCAGATCCCCTCCCTCGCGCAGAACGCCCTTGTGAGCGGGAGGATCGGTTCGCCCTCGCGAGAGGCCAGACCGGGCAGGCTGTCCAGCGCGTATCCCGTCGTGAAGAGTTCCGGCAGCAAGAATACGTCCGGAAGAGGACGAATCGAAGCCGCTTCGAGCGCAATCTCCTCCGCCTCTGCGGGAGACGGCGGGACAGGCGTTTCCACGAGCCTCAGAATCAAGACCGCTATTGCCTTTCTTTACGGGAGCGGATAGCTTTCAGACCGGGCGATTGTTTCGAATATACGACTGCAGCTCCCACCTGACACTCTGAAAGGAGATCACCTTGTCTTCCCCCGCCGTAAGCCGAAGGGCACAGGAGATCCAGGCGTCCCCGATCCGCAAGCTCAACCCCCTCGCGGATGCCGCCAAAAAGAGAGGGATCGAGGTCTTTCACCTCAACATCGGCCAGCCGGACATCCCCACCCCGCCGGACTACTGGGATGCGATGAAGAGCAGGATACCCCAGGTGCTGGCCTACGGGCCGAGCGTGGGCATACCCGAGCTGAGGCAGGCCATCTGCGGCTACTACTCGCGCGCCGGCATCGCCGTCGAGCCGTCCCAGGTGATGATCACCGCAGGAGGCTCCGAGGCCGTGATCTTCGCCATGATGGCGATCTGCGACGATGGAGACGAGATAGTCTGCTTCGAGCCGTTCTACACCAACTACAACGGCTTCGCGACCATGGCCGGCGTAAAACTCGTGCCCGTCCGCTCCCGGGTCGAGGACGGTTTCCACCTCCCCCCGGACTCCGCGATCGAAGCCGTTATCAACGACAGGACGCGCGCCATCCTCATCTGCAATCCGAACAACCCCACGGGCACCGTTCTGACCCCCGAAGAGCTCGACCGCCTCGCCGGGTTATGCACCCGCAGGAACCTGTTCCTGCTCGCGGACGAGGTCTACCGTGACTTCACCTTCGACGGCCGCACCCACAAGTCGGTGCTCACGCTGGACGGCATCGCCGACAGGGTGATCGTCATGGACTCCATCTCGAAGCGCTTCAGCTCCTGTGGGGCGCGCCTGGGCAACCTGGTGACGAGGAACAGGGAAGTAATGGACGGCATGGGCAAGTTCGGACAGGCGAGGCTTTGTCCGCCCACGCTGGCCCAGTACGGCGCCGCCTACATGTACGAGCATCTGACGGAGGAGTATTTCGCCGACATCGCGAGGACCTACCAGAGCAGGCGCGACGTTCTGGTGAAGGACCTGGAGGGTGTCGAAGGCGTGTTCTTCCTCAAGCCGGAGGGAGCCTTCTACGCCACTCTCCGCATCCCCGTCGACGATTCCGACAAGTTTGCGGCGTGGATGCTCGAGCACTTCAACTCCAACGGCAAGACCACAATGGTGGCTCCCGCCGCCGGCTTCTACGCCACCCCGGGGCTGGGGACGAACGAGGTCCGCATAGCCTACGTCCTCAAGGAGGACAGGATGAAGACCGCCCTGGCGGTCCTGCGCGAGGGATTCGCGGCCTATCCCGGCAGGAAGACTTCGTAACCGTCTCCTGACCGACCCGCGTCGAAGGGCGAGGGCGCCTGCGAAACGGCGCCTCTCGCCCTTGCGTTTCAGTCAGAGTTGCACGAAGCCGCTTGCTTCAGAAGAAAGATCCTGTCGAGCCGGGACCGGAGGCCGGTCGGTCGGGTTTACTCCCCGTAGTCGGGGACACCGCAGTCATCGGGTGACTGCGTCGGGAGCCGTTTCTCCCGGCGCCGGCTCCACCTCGATCCATACCCCGGAAGGCAGGCAGGCCGAACTCCCGCCGGCTCTCTCGAGCCATCCCCGCCTGACGCACTGCTGTCCCGGGCAGGGTGAGGATTCGATACGGGCCCTGCCGGCCTCGATCCTGACGGTTACGGGTCCGAGTGCGCCCTCCAGCTCCAGCAGCGTGTCCTCCGCGAGGGAGACGCTGCGTTCGCCATTGCCGTCGTGGATCAGGAGCCTCGACGGGCTGCCGCCGCGCCCGCCGCACAACAGGAAGGCGGCCGCCGCGACGGCCGCCACCAGAGCGTAGACCACGAGATCGAGGGGCCTGAAGAAGGGATGATCAGGCCTGGACGACACCGGCATCCGCCCCGCATCCGATGCAGCGTCCCCCTGATATCCCGGCCTTTTCCACGGAGTATCCGGATCGCCTGATCAGTAAGGCCCCGCACGACGGGCAGAGCGTGTTCTCCTCCCCGGCCACGTTGCCGGGATAAACGAAGTCGAGATGCGCTCTGAACGACTCGACGGCGCGGCTTATCGTCTCCAGGGGCGTGGGCGGGGTTTCGAGCCTGTATCTCGGGAAGTAGCGCGACACGTGCAGGGGCGTCCTCCTGCCGGCGTGCGACGCGAGCCATGAGCCCATGGCCTCCCATTCACGGGGATCGTCGTTGAGACCCGGAATGACGAGGAAGGTGACTTCGAGATGGCTGCCAGAGGCGGCGACCTTCTCTATGGAGGCCAGGACCGGCTTGATCGAAGCCCCGCAGAACTCCGGGTAGAATCGATCCGACCAGCCCTTCAGGTCGATGTTCCAGGCGTCTATGATCTTCAGGTACTCGTCCAGGGGGCCGCTCTCGACATAGCCGTTGGAGACCATGACCGTGAATCCGCCCGCCTCCCTCACCAGCGGAGCCGTCGCCATGACGTACTCGAACCATATCGTCGGCTCGGTGTAGGTGAAGGCTATGCCTCCGCTGCCGCGGGACAGCGCCATCCCGGCCAGATCCTCCGGCTGAACGAGCCTGGTGGACGATTCACGCTGCGAGATCTCCCAGTTCTGGCAGAAGGAGCACGAGAGGTTGCAGCCGGCGGGGCCGGTGGAGAGGACCGAGGCTCCGGGATGGAAGTGATACAGAGGCTTCTTCTCCACCGGGTCGATCGCGAGCGAGACGCACCCGCCCCACCCCGGCAGGGCCGGCACCCCGTCGCGGAGGCCCCTTATCCTGCATTTCCCCGTCGGGTTCTCCGGGGTCCACAGGCAGTGATGCGGACACAGCCCGCAGCGCCAGCCGCCGTCGATGCGGGTTATCCAGCGGGGTTCAGTCGAGTGAGCCATGTCTGATCTCCATAAGGGCGCCCGAGGAATCCTCCAGGAGCACGAGAACTCCCCTGGCGCCGAGCAGGGAATCCCCGGAAGCCGGGGGGCTCACGGCGAAAGCCGTTGAAAGGGCATCGGCGGCATCGGCCCTGGAGTGCGCGACCGTCACCGAGGCGGGGATGTCGGCGGGATAGCCGGTCGAAGGGTCGATGATGTGGGAGTAGATGCGCCCGCCATCCTCGAAGAAGTTCTCGTAGCCGCCGGAAGTGGATACCGCGCCGTCCTCCATCTCGAGAACGGTGTAGTAGCCGTCTCCGCACGGATCCTGGACGGCTATCCGCCATAGCCTGCCGCCGCATCTGATCTCTCCGCCCATGTCCACCAGGGCTGCATCGGCTCCCATCCCCACAGCCAGCTCATAAACCCTGTCCGCCGCGTAGCCCGCCGCGATCGCTCCGAGATCGAGGCCCGAGCCCTCGCGGGCCGTGAGCCTGCCCGAATCGAACGAAATCCCGTCCCAGCCGCAGAGAGCCAGCGCCGAGTCGATGGATGCGGAGTCCGGCACGCGAGGGGTGCCTTCGAAGCCCCAGAGTTCCACCAGGGGCCTGACGGTCGGGTCGAAGCGGCCGCCGGTGAGGGTGGTGAGCGTGCGCGAGGTTTCCACCAGGCGCATCAGATCAGGGGACGGTATGCAGCTCCCCGTGGCGTTCAGGCGTCCGAGCGAACCGAGGCCGGTGGGGTCGAGATCGGCGTCGAGCCTTCCGACGAGGCTCCAGGCGGCGTCCGCTATGCTGTCGGCGAGCCGGGCATCCGTCACGATCACTACAGTGGCGATGGTGCCCATTGCGGGAAACGAGCGCCTGACCTCCGTCGATCCTGCGCCGTGGACAATCACCCTGAAGGCGACGGCCGCGGCGAGCGAGGCGGCCAGTATTGCGGGGATCAGCCTTCCGCGGGCCCTTCCGGGGCGGCTAGCGCATCCCTCCGCCATCGAGAGCCCTCATCTCGTCCGTGTGGTACTTGCACAGGTCCGATCCCGGAATGGCGGGCCTTCCGCAGGTGCGGCACTTCCTGATTTCGCTCTTCTTCAGCGGTCTGTGGACGGGCGCGGACCCCGGGAAGATGAAGGCCAGCAGGTGCAGGAATACGGCCAGTCCGGCCATGAAAAGCGAGTATCTGCCCAGATCCCAGATGAAGCCGCCGTCCGGGCCGGTGTAGAAGGCGGCAGTCCACGAGAGGAGCGCCAGAAAGATCGACACGTTGGCAAAGTTCCTCATCAACACACACCTCCCGGCATCATAGAAGATCCACGAAGCTGATTACGTGATTGGTTCCCAGGACGGCCAGACCCGCCTCCTCGTTGCCCGTGAAATACAGTGCGGCCGCCCCGGCTTCGACCAGTAGATTGATCCAGCCGACACCCTCGCCCTCCGACAACTGGCCCCATCCCGGCATCAGGAGGGACTTCCAGGCCTGGCCGGACCGACCCCCGCGGACCTCTTCGACGGTCGTGACGGCCCTCGCATCCGGCATGTCGAAAGCGAGAGGCGGGCGGAACTCCAGAGGGGTGGAAGCTGTTCCGATCTCGAGCATGGATACGCCGATCGTGGACCAGAAGTACTCCCTGTCCACAAGGCCGTTCTGAAGGCTGTCCGCAAGGGCGAGAGGGAACTCCGTCGATATCCAGGTCATGTCGTCGGACGACACGAGATCGAGCCTTACATGTGTGATGCGGGTGGACGGGAACTCCCGGTTCTTCTCGCGTATGACCGTGAGCACCCTGTCGAACGGCCTCGACAGCAGGCTGATATCGAAGAGGCTCTGGCCTCTGAAACTCATGGATGCAACGTCCAGTGTGTCCACGTAGAGGGAAAGCCCGGTGCCGTGGAAGTCCAGTCCGGCCCTGGCGGAGATCTCGATCGTATTGCAGCCGGGCTGCGGGCTTCCCGGTTCGAGCTGGATCCGCATCACGCTGACGAAAGGATCGCCTTCGATCAGGGATCTGACGACGGCGAACTCATAGGGCGTCTGGGCGAAGGCCGCACAGCACGCGGCGGCGAGCAGCAGGAGATATCTCAACGCTTCCCCCCGAACTGTTTGAAGACCCGCCTCCAGTTGGAGCCGGCAATCCTGTGGACGTCCATCTCTTTGAATCCCCTGTCGGAGAGCCCGGCCAGCACCGCCGGCCAGGATTCGCATCCCCTTATCCCTGCCGGGAGATTGCCCACACCGTCGAAATCGCTTCCGAAACCGACATGCTCGATTCCCGCGACATCCACCGCGTGTTCCACGTGATCGATCAGCATCCGGACGTCGGCATCCGCCCCGAGGAAGTCCGGTACGAACGTGATGCCGATCACGCCGCCGAGCGAGGCGATCTCCCTGATGTCGTCGTCCGGCAGGTTCCTGGGGATGTCGCACAGTTTCCTGCAGTTGCAGTGGGTAGCCACGACGGGGAGGCCCATTCCCAGCAGAGTGCCGCGCGATCTGTCGCACAGGTGGGAGACGTCCAGCAGGATGCCCGACCTGACGAGGCGGTCGGCGAGCCTCCTCCCGGCCTGGGTGAGATCCTCGTCGGTGCCGATCCCTCCGCCGAGCGAGTTCATCCCGTTCCAGGTGAGGCTTGCGATGGACACGAGGGACAGGTCTTCCTCTCCGATCCACCCTGCGGCCACGGGCTCGCAGCCCTCGAGCCCGAGGAGCAGCTCGATCGAGGGGGATTCCAGGCTCCTCCACGCGGCGAAGCCTCTCTCGAAAGCCTTCGCGGGCTCCTTCCACGCCTCGGCGCAGATTGCCGTCACCACGGTTCCTACGCCGGCGGCTGAGCCTCTGGGCAGATCGAAGTGGAGGCGATCCGATCCGTCCGTGATCCAGGCGGGATCCTCCGCACTCAACAGCGTATCGACATGGGCGTCGAAGATGCCTCCGCCGGTGCGCGTCATCAGCCGCCCCGGCTCTCCGGGGAGACCAGGAACGTGAAGCCCGCGGCCAGCTTGTCCGATCCGACCATCATCAAGACGACCAAGGCGAGCACCAGGATCAGGACGATCACCTTCCAGTTCGTACCCGAAGGCCTGGGATGCCTGTTCCTCCACTCGCTGGCGATGTCCATCAGAACGGCCTGCCTACTCTGAAGACCTTGTGGTAGCTGCCTATCAGAGGAAAGTGCAGGGTGTCGGGGTAGGCGACGTAGACGCTTTCGTCCGTGAAGGTCAGGTCGTTGCCGAGCGGGCCCCGGCAGGCGAGCACGAGTTCGTTTTTCGTGGTGCTCCTCAGTTCCTCCCAGGCATCCCTGCAGGCGGTTCTGCGCTGGACCTCGGTTCCACGGAAGGTGCGCACCGCGTCATAGGAATCGTTCAGGGCCGCCCTTACGCTGGCGGGCCTCAGGAGGTGGAAATCGATCATCTTCCAAGCCATTACCACTACGAGAAGAATCAGGGCGCCCCAGATGAGGCAGCCCGGTCGGATCGCGCCGCGTCTGTTTCCGATCACTGCTTCACCATCCCGATATGCACATTCTGGCCATCTCGTCCGCCGTCTGAACTAGAAGGCGTCTCTTGGCCGCGGAGTATTCCTCCCTGGCCGGATCATAAACAATCCACTCACTGACGGGTTCGTTTGCGAGTATGGCCTCGTCCGCCACAAGATCGGTGAAGCTCATGGAGGCTCTCAGCTCCAGCCTGTACTCCTCGATCTGCTCGGAGGACGAATACGAGTAGGGCGTCCTGAAGAAGCCGGTGATGGTGCATTCGATGACGGCGTCGGGCGACGCCGTGACGATCGACAGCCGCCCCTCCGAAACCATCTCCTCTACGAAGAGTGAGTTCAGCTCCTGTTCGAGGCCGTACTCCTGGACGGAACTCCTGAACGGAGTGATGCGCACGGTGGACAGGTGTGCGGGCAGGCTGCCTTTTATCCCGTAGGCGCACCCCGCCGTGACGGAGGCGAGTGCCAGAAGGGCGATGCTAACCCCGGTCCGAATGGCCGAAGCCGCCATCTCCCCTCCCAGTGTCCGGAAGGCTGTCCACCTTCACTATCTCGGTTTCCGGAACCTCGCACAGAACGGCCTGGGCTATCCTGTCGCCCCTCCGGATGGTGACCGGGCCGTCGCCGAGGTTTATCAGGATCACGCCTACCTCGCCTCTGTAATCCGAATCCACCGTGCCCGGGGAGTTGAGGACGGTCAGGCCATGCCTGGCGGCATTGCCGCTGCGGGGCCGGACCTGCCATTCGAATCCATCGGGAACCGCGACTCTGATGCCTGTGGGAACCACCGCCCTCTGTCCGGGCGAGAGGGTCGTCTCTCCGTCGATCGCGGCGTGGAGGTCGAAACCGCTCGACCCGGCGGTCGCCCTCACGGGGAGGGGAAGCCCTTCCCCGTGAGGCAGTACGGAGACGAGAATCCTGTTCACGGCGGCCGAAACGCCGTCAGGACCGGCCGGAGTCCCCGGCTCCGTCCTCGTCGACTCTCTTCATCGAGAGGTTGATCTTGCCGTCGTCGCGGATCTCGAGAACCTTGACGCGGACACGGTCGCCCTTCTTCAGCACGTCGGAGACCTCGTTCACGCGCTCCCTGCTGATTTCGCTGACATGCACGAGGCCGTCGGTCCCGGGCATGATCTCGACGAAGGCGCCGAACTTGGCGACGGTGGAGACCGTGCCTTCGTAGATCTTGCCGACCTGGGGCACGCCGACGATGTCATCCACCATCTTCAGCGCCTTTGCCGCCGCGTCCGAGTCCGTGGAGAGGACCCTGACCGTGCCGTCGTCGCAGATGTCGATCTTGACGCCGGCCTCCTCCTGGATGGAGCGGATCATCTTGCCGCCGGGGCCTATCAGCTTGCCGATCTTGTCGGGGTTGATCCGGACCGTGCTGACCCTGGGGGCGTAGGGGCTGAGCTCGTCGCGATGGGTGGGTATCGTGCCGAGCATGATCTTCAGAATGTGCTCCCTGCCGATGCGGGCCTTTTCAAAGGCCTCCGTCAGCATGGCGGTGGATATCCCCTCAATCTTCAGGTCCATCTGGACGGCGGTGACGCCGTTCATGGTGCCGGCGATCTTGAAGTCCATCTCGCCTAGATGATCCTCCACGCCCGCTATGTCCGTCAGCACGGTGTAGTCGTTCCCGTGCTTGGCCAGCCCGAGGGCGACGCCGGCCACCGGCGCCTTGATCGGCACGCCTGCATCCATCAGGCAGAGCGTTCCGCCGCAGACGGTCGCCATCGAGGACGATCCGTTCGATTCGAGGATGTCGGACACCACGCGCACCGTGTACGGGAAGGACTCCTCGTCGGGCATGACGGCCTGGATGCTGCGCTCCGCGAGGTGCCCGTGGCCTATCTCGCGCCTCCCGGGCCCCCTGATGGGCTTCACCTCGCCGACGCTGAAGGAGGGGAAGTTGTAGTGCAGCATGAAGCGCTTGGTGTACTCGCCGGTTATGGCGTCTATCCGCTGTTCGTCGCTGTCTCCGCCCAGAGTGGCGGCCACGAGCGCCTGTGTCTGACCTCTGGTGAACACCGCCGATCCGTGGGCGCGGGGGATGATTCCGACCTCGCATTCGATGTCGCGGATCTGGTCGGGTGCGCGCCCGTCGAAACGCACCTTGTCCACGGCCAGCCGCTTGCGGACGTAGGCCTTCTCGATCTTCTCCATGATGCCGCCGAGTAGACTCTCCCAGGCGGCATCGGCGGCGTCGAACCCGTATTCCGCGGCAAGATCGGCGGCGCCGGCGAGGGCCCTGTCCACGGCCTCCCCCCACATCTCCTTGCGGCCGTGGCCGTAGACGCCGTCGAACTCGGGCAGCGCCACGGCCTCGACGGCCTCGTAGAGCCCGCCGGGCACGGAGACCGGCGTGAATTCCCTCTTTGCGCGGCCGACCTGCTTCGCCAGCTCGGTCTGGAGGGCGTTCAACCTCATGCCCTCGGTTCTGGCCAGCTCGATGGCCTCGATCACGACCTTCTCGGGAACCTGGCTGCACCCGCCCTCGAGCATCACCACGTCGCTGCCGCGAACGGCGACGACTATGTCCAGCTCGGTCTTCTCGAGTTCGGAGATGGTGGGGTTCACTATGAAACGGTCGCCTATGCGGCCCACCCTCACTGCGGACACCGGGCCGTTCCAGGGGATGTCCGAGACCATGAGCGAGGCCGAGGCGCCCAGCATGCCCAGAAGGTCGGGGTCATTCTCGGAATCGGAACTGATGACGATGCAGTAGACCTGCGTCTCGCAGGCGAACCCCTCGGGGAAGAGCGGCCTGATCGGCCTGTCTATGAGCCTGGCGGCGAGAACCTCGGCCTCGCTGGGCTTTCCCTCTCGCTTGAAGAATCCGCCGGGGATCTTGCCTGCAGCGTAGGTTCTCTCGCGGTATTCGACGGTCAGGGGGAAGAAGCCCTGGCCCGGCTTCGCCTGCTTCTCCGAAACCGCCGCCGTCAGGACGACGGAATCGCCGTACCTTACAAGCGCTGCTCCATCTGCCTGCTTGGCCAGGCGCCCCGTTTCAATGCTCAGTGTTCGTCCGGCAACCGTCGTCTCGACTTTGAAAGGCATCTCTTTCCTCTCATGCTGGCGCGGCAGAACCGATGCCCGCGTGGCAGGGGGCTGCAGCGCCTCGGGCCTATCTCCTCAGGCCCAGGTCACTCACTATCTTGCGGTAACGCTCCACTTCGGTGGATTCCAGGTAATTGAGCAGCCTGCGGCGCTTGCCCACCAGCTTGAGCAGGCCGCGCCTGCTGTTGGTGTCGTGCGGGTGACGCTTGCTGTGCTCGGTAAGCTCGCGGATCCTCTCGGACATGATCGCGATCTGGACCTCGGGCTTTCCGGTGTCCGTCTCGCTTTCGCCGAAGGTCCTGATAAGCTCGGCCTTCTTCTCCGGGGTGATGCTCATCCTGTCAGTACCTCCAGAACCCGCTCGACATCACGAGCGATTCTCATTGATAGACCGCTTTTCGACAGGCCGCCCTCGGGAGGCCTGAGAAACTGTCGGAACTCTATGCCGACAGCCTTTCCGTACGCATCGCCGGACCATCCGGGGAGATGCGCCTCGCACAGGCCGTGCGCTCCTGACGGCAGGAACACGGCTGCCGGACGGGGCGTGCCGTCCAGGTCCACCGTCGCGGCATAGCTCCCCGGTGGCGGGAGGAGCTTGGCTGCAGGCACGTGGACGTTCAAGGTCGGGAAACCCAGGGTCCGCCCCAGGCCTTTCCCCCGGGAAACCGCACCCAGCGCGAAATAGCTCCTTCCGAGGAGCTCCGCGGCCCGCGCCAGTTCCCCATCCGACACCAGCCCTCTGATCCGGCGGCTCTTCACCGGCTCGCCGTACAGACAGACCGGCTCCATAACATGCAGGTCTATCGACCTCTCCCTGCACCAGTCCCGGACTGTCCGGATCGAGCCCGACCTCCCGCTGCCGAAGCGGAAGTCGTATCCCGCAATGAGTTTCTCGAACCGGCAGGACGAGAGAATTGCTTCCAGAAAATCAACCGGACCCGACCTCTGCGTGGCCGAATCGAACGGATGCACTACGATGCCGCAGGAACCGTACTTGCGGAGGATTTTGCGTCTTTCACCCGGCGTCGTCAACCTCACATGCCGTTCGCTCCCCAGAACCTGCCTCGGCACCGGCTCGAAACAGAGGATCGATGCGTCCGGCGAGAGGCTCCTGGCATGATCCAGGATGGCGACATGGCCCAGATGAAGGCCGTCGAATCCACCCAGGGCAAGGACCTTCACGCCCGCGCATCCTTCACTGCACGGGCAAGCACGGCCACGGGCCTCGTGGAACGACCGTCGCCCTCTCCGATGGCTATCAGCTCCCCGTCGCCGTCCAGGAGAGCCACAGTTCCGCCGACGCCGCCTTCCACCGGGTTGCCGTGGACGATCCTCTCGACTTCCTCCGGATCGAGCGTGACAGCCGGATAACCCCGCATGGCGGCCGCCGGCGATATCAGCGCCCTCTCGCAATCGAACTCCGCCGAACACTCCGATCTGTCGAAAGGACCGCTGGCCTCTCTCACTATCCTGTCCGCATGGGCTCCGCAGCCGAGCCTTTCACCGATCGAAGCCGCAAGTGCGCGGACGTATGCGCCCGGCGAGACCGTGACGGCGAGGCGGAACCTTCCCTCCGAGATCCCGAGTATCTCCCAGTCCCGGGTCTCTATGCTCCGAACCGGCATCTCGGGGGCTCCCCCGCCCCGTGCGATGCTGCACGCCGTCCGACCGCCCAGCTTCAGGGCGGAGAAGACCGGAACCTTCTGCATCCGACGTCCCTCGAACTCCGCGAGCAGCGCCGCGAGCTCCGCCCTGGAGGGCGTGACCGGAGCGGCCGTCCGGACGACCTTCCCTTCGGCGTCCAGCGTGTCGGTTTCGACTCCCGTTACGACGTCGAAGGAGTATCTCTTCTCGTGCCCGGTAAGATACGAGGAGAGCCTCGTCGCATTTCCGAGCAGGACGGGGAGGACTCCTGCGGCTGACGGATCAAGCGTTCCGGCGTGCCCGAACTTCCTGAAACCCCAGGCCGAGGCCGCCGCAGCGGCGGCTTTCCTGGAGGTGACACCCGGGGACTTGTCGAGCAGATAAACGGCTCCTCGACCCTCCGGGATGCGGGTCATCCGTCATTCCGCCCCAGGTTTCTCATGATCCTGAGAACCTCCTCACCCTCCTCGATCGAGGTGTCATGGATGAAGTGGAGCTCAGGGACCGTTCTGAGGCTCATCCGCTCCGCCAGGAGCCTGCGGGCGTACCCCTTCGCCGACTCGACCGCCTCCTGCGACTGGCGGCGCTCGTCATCCGTGCCGAGAGTCGAATAGAAAATGAATGCGTGCGTAGCGTCGGGCGAGAGCTTCACCCTGGTGATCGTTATGAATCCCAGCCGCGGGTCCGCTATACCGGTGCGGAGGATGTCCTCCACCTCTGCACGGACCGTCTCGATCAGCCTCTGGAACCTTCTCTCCTTCATGGCCCGGCTAAAGCGCCCTCGAGACCTCCACGATCTCGTAGCATTCGATCGTGTCTCCGGGCTTCAGATCGCTGTAGCCCTCCAGCCCGATCCCGCATTCGTAGCCGGCCGCCACTTCCCTGCGGTCTTCCTTGAAGTGCTTCAGGGAGGAGAGCTGGCCCTCCCAGACGACCACGCCGTTCCTCACCAGGCGGAACTTGGAGTTACGCTTCACAGTACCGCCCATGACGTAGCAGCCTGCGATCGTGCCGATCTTGGGGACACGGAAGATCTGGCGGATTTCCGCGGAACCGAGGAACTCCTCGCGCTGCTCGGGCTTGAGAAGGCCGGAGAGGGCCTTCTTCACGGTATCCTCGACGTCATAGATGATGTTGAAGCACTGGATGTCCACGCTGGTCGACGCAGCCTTGTCGCGGGCCCTGGAGTCGGGCCGCACGCGGAAGCCGATGATCACTGCGCCGGAGGCTGCCGCCAGCATCACGTCGCTCTCGGTTATGCCGCCGGCACCGCTTCTTATGACGTCGACCGAGACCTCCTCCGTGTTCATGCTCGTGAGGGAGTCGACTATGGCCTCCGCTGAGCCCTGTACGTCCGCCTTCACTATCAGGCGAAGCGTGCTGTCGCCTTCGGCGGCGGCCTTGAAGAAGTCCTCGAGGGTGACCTTGCGATGCGCCTGGAGTTCGCGCTCGCGCTCGACCAGATGGCGCCGGAGCCCGATCTCCCTGGCTTCCTGTTCGGATTCGACGACGGTGACGGAGTCTCCGGCCTCTGGAACGCTGGAACAGCCGATCAACTGGATGGGGACGCTGGGGCCCGCCTCGTCGACCTGCTTGTTGTTCTGATCGTACAGCGCCCTGACCCTGCCTGTACACTGGCCCGCGATGAACGAATCGCCCGTCTTGATGGTCCCGTCCTGGACGAGGATGCTGACCACCGTGCCGCGATACGGGTCCACCCTGCCCTCGAGGACGGTCGCCCTCGCGGGCCTGTCGGGGTAGGCCTTGAGATCGAGCATGTCGGCCTGCACCAGAATCTTGTCCAGAAGATCCTCCACGCCGGCGCCGGTGATGGCGCTCACCTCGGCGCACTGGACGTCTCCGCTCCATTCCTCGACCAGAACCTTGTGACTCGCGAGATCCTGCTTGATGAAGTCCGGATTGGCGGTGGACAGGTCCATCTTGGTGATGGCGACGACTATCGGTACGCCGGCGGCCCTGGCGTGGTCGATCGCCTCCTCGGTCTGAGGCATGACCCTGCTGTCGCTCGCGACCACGAGCACGACGATGTCCGTGACCTGAGCGCCCCTGTTCCTCATGGCCGTGAATGCGGCGTGGCCGGGAGTGTCGATGAACGTGACGTTGCGCCCGCCCGGGACCGAGGCGACATAGGCTCCTATGTGCTGAGTGATGCCGCCGGCCTCGGTGGAAATGACGTTTGTCGAGCGGATCCGGTCCAGCAGGGCGGTCTTTCCGTGGTCGACATGACCCATGATCGTGACGACCGGCGCTCTCTGTACCTCGCGATGGCTCTTCCCGACCCTTCTCTGCTCGATCGTCTCGGCGCCGTACTCGGACACGGTCTCGATCTGGCGTCCGAACTCGGCTGCGACGAGCGCCAGGGTATCGGCGTCGAGCCGCTGGTTGGCGGTGGTCATGAGGCCGAGTTCGAGGCACTTGGCGATGACTTCGTTGAGGGGGATGTCCATCAGTTCGGCGAGTTCGGAGGGCGAGGTGAACTCGGTGACCTTCAGGATCTCGTCCTCGTCGGTCAAGGACAGCTTCTCGTGGCGCTCCTGCTTCTCCTCGCGGTAGCGCCTTCTGCGCTTCTTCTGGCTTCTGGCGACATTGGAGCCCAGTTGTGCGACGGTATCGCGCACGGCCTTGACGGCTTCGGCGGAGACTACGGCCTTCTTGCGACGCTTCTTGCGCTTCCTGGACTTCGTGGTGGCCCTGTCCCTGGCCTCCTGCTTCTCCTTCTCGAATCTGGCGACTACGCCCTTCCGCTGATCTTCGGTGAGCGTGCTCATGTGGCTCTTCACGGCGACGTTCATGTCTGTGAGAACCTTTATCAGAGCCTCGCTCGATATGTTCAGCTCCCTCGCCAGTTCATAGACACGCTGTTTCTTCTCAGCCTGCTGTTCAGTCATCTCCACCGCCCTGTCCGGCGCCGTCTGAACCGGCACTGCCGGCATCCTGCTCCATCTTCAGCGCCTCGACCTCCAAGGCCCGCTTCTCCACCAGTCGTTTCGCCTCCTGGTGGATCTGCTCCGCCTTTACGGGTCCTATTCCGTGAACCTTCAGAAGCTCGTCCATGGTTGCCTCGGCTATCGAGTTGGCCGAATCGTAGCCGGAGACCCTGAGGCGCTCGATCAATTTGTCGCTTATGCCCTGGATCTCGGAGGCATCCACCCTGAGCATCTCCTCCCAGCGCTTCTGCTCTTCCCACAGAGACTGGGTCTCGATGTCTATGCGCGATCCCACCAGCTCGCCGGCGAGCCGGACGTTATGGCCGTTCTTGCCTATGGCGAGAGAGAGATGATCGTCCGGCACGATGGCGACCATCCGAATCCGTTCCTCTCCCGTTACCGGGTCGGTATAGCGGGTCTGGTCGACGTTCAGCACGGTGGCGGGAAGCAGGGCGTGGGTGGCGAGAACCCTGCGGTCCATCGTCCAGGGGATGATGTCTATCCTCTCGCCGTTGAGCTCCCTCATCACGGCCTGCACGCGGCTGCCCTTCACGCCGACGAAGGTTCCTACGGCGTCCACCCTGTGATCGTTGCTCGCGACCGCGAGCTTGGTCCTCACGCCCGGCTCGCGGGCAATGGCGCGAACCTCGACCACGCCCTCCTCGATCTCGGGGGCTTCCCGCTCGAAGAGGCGCTTCACGAGCATGGGGGTTGCGCGGGACAGAACGAGCTGGGGCTCCATGGATTCGGGCTTCTCGACCCTGATGAGAACGGGCAGTATCGGGTCGTTCTGGTCGTAGCGCTCTCCTCTGGCTCTTTCCTCGGCGGGCACGACGGCCTCGATGCGGCCGGCGACCTGCACGAGCACCCTGTTCCTGTAGACCTGCTGGACCCTGCACCTCGGGATGATGTGACCAATCTTGTCCTCGTACTCGTGCATGACCTGCTCGCGCTCCGCCATGCGGACGAGGGACAGGAACTCCTGGCGGAAGACGTTGACGGAGGAGCGCTGGAAGTCGGAGATGTCGACAGGTACGGGGATCTTTTCGCCCTTCTCGGCGTCGGCCTTTATCTTCTTAGCCTTCTTGCGGGCGATCTGAAGGTGCTCGGAACCCTCCGCGACCTCCTCGACCACCTCCATCATGGCCTCGAGCTTCACGTCGCCCTGCTGGTGGTCCCAGGTGATGCGGATGTCCTGCGCGGTGCCGTACTCGAGCTCGGTCGCCTTGATGAGAGCCTGATATAGGCTCCTGACGAGGACCTCCTTGTTTACGCCCTTCTCCCGAACCAGCCTGGCTAGAGCGTCTATCCTGTCGTAATTGGACACTTCGTTCTCCCTGTCCGCAAGGGGTTCCGACCGTCTGCGCCCGTCAGGCCTTCCTGCCCCTGTTTCCACCCGTTTCGAGGACCTCGACCGCCCTCGTGACCAGGAAGGACGGCACGATCCTGCCGCCCGCGAAGACCAGGCATCCGCCCTCGTAGGAGATGATCTCGTCCTCGAAGGAATCGCCTTCGGTCTCCACCCTGACCGTCCTTCCGACGCACCTCTTCCAGTCGTTCTCGGATTCGAGCCTCCGCCCGACTCCCGGAGAACCGACCTCGAGCACGAACGATCCCGGCTCGAGCATATCCCTGTCCATCATGTCCTCGATGGCTCGCGACAGCTTCGCACACTCGCCGATGGTCACCCTGCCGGGCCTGTCCACGAGAACCCTGAGCGTTCCCCTCCTGCCGGACTGGAACCAGCCCAGATCGACGAGCAGAAGCCCCATGTCGTCCGCCAGAGCCTCGACGGATTCACGCAGCAGGGTTGCATCCAATCCGGCCTCGACCTTCATGACTAAGCACAAAACGCCCCGTTGGCAGGTACACCCGCCCGCGCGGCTCGTACTCGTGCAGGAGCTTTTAGCGTTTAAATCTAGCCGGAAAGGCCATTCCTGACAAGTGTCGCGGCATCGCCGCCGGGGCGCGGCGCAGCCCCCGCGGCCCCCGTTCCACGACCGGCTCCAGGTGGCTCAGAGTACCGACAGAGTGGTTCCCTCGATCAGTTTGTCCTCCAGCACATCCATGAACGGATTCGGAACCCCCCTGAACGGTGTGTTCAGAATCGGCTCGATCTCCCGCAGGAGCCGGTTCACGGAATACCTGGCCTCCTCGGCGCCCAGCACGGAGTCGAGGGAGTCGCGCAGCGCGTCCAGCCTTTGTATCATGTAATCCCGCTGAAGGACGGTCGGCTGAGTGGTGCCCCACCAGGTCGAGCCTATCGAGAGCAGGTGGAAGGCGATCCCGGTCTCGAGCATGCCTGAGCCCGAGGTGTCCGGGAGACCGGCCAGCGCAGCCGCCCCGGCCATGACCGAACCGGGAATCCAGGGCTCGGCCCTGGACGGATCCTGGTCCGACGAGGATCGGAGACCTCCGACCCCGCGCCAGACCCTGACCAGCCCGTCCAGCACTTCGGCAGGGACGGACTCGCTGAAGTCCGTCCTCGAGATGAAGACCCTGTTCACCATGAAGGAATCCACGTTCAGGAGGTGGAGAACCATCCTGAGGAACACTCCCCTCCATGAAGCGGGAGGGCCGGTGCGCGGCAGTGCCTCGATCATCGGCGCCGGAATCCCTCCGTTCGAGGGCCAGGACGACGCCCATTCGAATCCGCAGTACCTGATCTGGTCGGCAAGCTGGAGTATCTGTTCGTATCCCTGCAGATCCCCCCTCAGCCCGAGAGTCACGGCCCTCGCGGACAGGTGGCCGGGCAGGATCGCGTCGGTCGAGGCGAGACCCGGGGCCGCGGCTTCCAGGAGACCTGTCGTATCGCATTCCATGGCTCTTTGGAAAAGCCCGGCGTCGATGGAAGCCAGGGCCGCCTGATCGGCGAGATCCGCGCACAGGATATCCGAATAGCCGCCGGGCAGGTCCGCCGCCATCCCGGAAAGCGCCTCCGCCAGGCTGTCCGATGCGCCGGGATTGAAGAGGATCGCAAGGCCGGAAATCCATTCGGCCGTCGCCAGCCGTTCCTCGATCTTGTCGCCCGATTTTATCCCCTGGGCGACATTGTTCATCTGCTCGTGCCATAGGATGTGCAGTGCATCGAACTGCCCGCCGATCGGTGACAGCGACAGCGCCTGGCTGATGTAGTCGGGTCTCCTGTGACCGTGGAGTTCGTATGCGCGCCTTATCGCGTGCATCGCCATGTCCGGCTGGCCGAGCCTTGTGTAGGTGAGCGCCAGGTTGTTGTTGAGTTCGGCGTAGTCGGGAGCCCGTACGCGCAGCGATTCGTAGGCCGCCAGCGCCTGCCGCGTGGCCTGGAGAGCGAGTTCGTGATCCCCGACCCCGGGGCGGGACTCCGACCTGAGCAGATTTGAAAGGGCCTGGTTCGTGGGTTCGATGAGGACGGCCCTTGTGAGCCATGCGCTGCCGAGTCCGTACCAGCCGCCGAGTTCCTCCGGGTTGATCTCCACGCATCTCGTGCATATGGCTATCGAACTGTCGCTGTGCAGCCAGGCCGATTCGAAGCGCTGGAGAGCCTCGACGCGTCTGGTTTCATTTCCGGTCTGGGCGTAGGCCATGGCCGCGTTCGAGGCGAGGACCAGTTCGTTCTCGATCTTGTCCAGGTAAAGATCCTTCCCCAGAAAGAGATAGTTGCCCGACCTTATCCCGGTGACGTAATGGTCCGTTCCCCGGAACGCCATGAACAGGGCGGGCGCGATCAGGACCGCACCGAGGATTCCGGGCGCAGGCCTGGGCGTGCCCCCGCCGCAGGACAGGAGCAGGCCGCACAGGATCGCGAGAAGGAAGGCCCCCGGGGGCCACCTGAGGCTGACCGACACGAAGGCTTCGGCCAGCAGGGCGACGATCCCTCCCAGGATTCCGGCTTCCACCATGCCGAACCGGCGCCGGCCGCCTGCGCCGTCGCTCGATGCGGACCGGAACACCCTCCATGCGATGGCGGCGTAGAGGATGGCCCCTATCAGGCCGACCTCGACGAGTATTTCGAGGTACTCGCAGTGGACGTGAAGGGTGTTGTGGCTGGTTCCCAGGATGCTGTACATGGGATTGCGCACGGCGGGGAAGATTATCTGGAAGGTACCCGGCCCGTATCCGAGGAAGGGGTTCGCGGCTATGAGCCTGGCGGCGCCCTCCCAGATGACGAGCCGGACCCTGGCAGTGCCCTCGCCGAGCCGGGTCAGTTCGACGAGCCTGTCCTTCATCAGGAATCCGACCAACAGAAGAGAGGCCATGCAGATCAGCGGCAGAACCAGGTTCCCGCGGAACCCGCCGCGCGACCTGACGAAGGAGAATACGGCCATGAAGACGAGCCCGGCGCCCAGCCCGATGATGCTGCCCCGCGTTCCGCTGGCCACGATGCAGAGGACCGAGGCGAGGGAGAAGAGGCCGAGAAGTATCAGCCTGCGGGTCCTGTGGCCGGCTGCCGGCTCCAGCAGAAAGCCTGCCGCAACCGGGATGCATGCCGAGAGGAACCCGCCCAGGAGGTTCGGGTTGCCGAGCGATCCGGAGACCCTGCCCCCTGAGCCAAGGTAAACGTCCCACGGAAAGATGACGAGGTTCATCCACTGGAGAAGCGAGTAGATGCACAGCAACCCGACCAGTACCATCATGCCCGCCAGTACGGTCTTCCTTCCACGGGCGTCGAGGAGCAGGCCCGCGGAACCGGCGACGAGGCCCAGCATGCCGAAGCTGATGATCGTGTTGGGACCGTTGACCGACGGGACGCCCGAGAAGTGCCTGAAGACCATCCAGACCAGAAGCAGGACGAACGCGGAGGCCAGCTTCCAGTCCACGGACGGGTTCAGGGGCACCCGCCGGATGACGGCCGAGGCCAGCAGGAGCGAGCATGCGGCTCCGCCCAGGGCGTAGGCCAGCTCCTTCACGAGGATGCTGGACCGGTTGTTCGGCATCAGGGTGAAGATCACGAGGGCGGATATCAGCAGGATGAGCCAGGGAGCCGCCGCTCTCTCGAACGGTCTACTTGTCATCGTCTGTCCTGTTCCTCTTCTCGCCGTTGGATATGAAGAGGGCGATTATGACGGAGAAGCCCGCTGCATGAGCGAATACGAGCATGGCCTGATAGAGCCTGAGAGTGGGCAGCAGGAGGGCCAGAAAGCCCATCAGCAGCCCTATCGCATAGAGGAGGATGATGGCCTCCCTGTGGCTGAGCCCGATCCGCATCAGCCTGTGGGCGAGATGGTTCCTGTCGCCCGAGAGGAGCGGAACACGGTGACGCTTCCTGTAGATGAGCACCAGAATGGTGTCCAGCAGGGGGACGGCGAGCACCAGGAGGGGGGAGAAGATCGCTATCTCCCTTATGGAACCGTCGGGGGTGTAGACGCCGAGGACGGCGGTGACGCCAAGCACGAAGCCCAGCAGGTTGCTGCCGCAGTCCCCCATGAAGATCGAGGCGGGATTGAAGTTGTAGGGCAGGAATCCGCAGCAGGCTCCGGACAGCGCCGCACAGATGAAGGCGACGGCCTCGTTGCCGGCCAGGAGATTTATCACGGTGAAGAAGGCGGTTGCGATGGCAGAGATCCCCGCGGCCAGACCGTCGGCATGGTCCAGCAGGTTGACGGAGTTGGTGATGCCGACCAGCCAGAAGATCGTTATCGGAGCCGCAAGCCATGCCAGCGGCCCTCCGGACAGGAACAGGTTCAACTGGGCGCCCTTCACGACGAAGTACACGCCCACCGCCACGGCGGAGAGGGACTGGAGGATCAGCTTCGTGCGCGGGGACAGTTCGAGGATGTCGTCCAGAAGACCCGTGAGGGCCATCAGGAAGCCGCCTCCGATCACCATGAAGCCCAGAGACTGCCAGTCCAGCGGGGTGTCGGCGATCGTCCCCTCCGGAAGACCCTTCCAGAAGAGGAGGCCGGCTATGATTGTAAACGCGAAGGCGAGGTAGACGGCTACGCCTCCCAGGAGCGGCGTGGCCATCAGGTGTTTCTTCCGGTCGCCGGGCCTGTCTACGAGGTTGGTCCGGAGTGCGATCCGCCTCGCGAGCGGAGTGAGCGACAGCGAGAGAACCAGAGCACCGATGAAGGCGAACAGAACGTGGAGCAACGAGTCGGCCATCTGCTACAACCTTTCACCGGCCCTGCCGAAGAAGTGGCAGCGCCCTCGTCTGAAGTCGACCCTGGCGCCGCCTCCGATCGATGCTGGAGTCGACGGCTCCACGCGCACGACCAGGAGATTCCCGTCCGCAGTCCTGAGGTGGATGATCTTCTCGTTCCCGAAGACCTCGACGACCTCGCAGGTGCATTCCAGCGCACCCTGAGGAGAAGGTACGACGTCCTCCGGCCTGATGCCCACCAGAACCGCCCCTTCCGGGGGGGTCTGCCCCGCCGAGGCGACGCCGGCAAGGCCCGAGCCAGGGCTGTCCAGGGGAAGGAAGTTCATCGCGGGGCTGCCTATGAAACCGGCCACGAAGGAATTCACGGGTCTGTCGTAGAGTTCCATGGGCGCAGCGATCTGCTGGATGCGCCCGTCCTTGAGAACCACGATCCGGTCTCCCAGCGTCATCGCCTCGGCCTGGTCGTGGGTGACGTAGATCATTGTGACGCGGAGCCTGCTGTGCAGCCTGGCCAGCTCGCCGCGCATCTGGACCCTCAGTCTGGCATCCAGATTGGAGAGGGGTTCGTCGAAAAGGAAGACGGCCGGCTTCCGGACTATCGCACGGCCGAGGGCGACCCTCTGCCGCTGGCCCCCCGAGAGCTCCCTCGGCTTCCTGCCGAGGAGCGGGGTCATGTCCAGGATGGCCGCGGCCTCCTCCACCCTCCGTGCGACCTCGACCCGGGGTGTCTTTCTCATCCGCAGGGCGAAGGCCATGTTGTCGAAGACGGTCATGTGAGGATAGAGGGCGTAGTTCTGGAAGACCATGGCCACGTCCCGGTCCTGCGGAGAGAGGGAGGTGACGTCCCTGTCGCCGATCCGGACACGGCCGCCAGTAGGCTCCTCGAGGCCGGCCAGGATGCGGAGCGACGTTGACTTGCCGCATCCGCTGGGGCCGACAAGGACGACGAACTCGCCGTCCGGGACGGTCACGGAGAAGTCGGCAAGCGCCGTGACTCCACCCGGAAAGACCTTTTCCACGCCTATGAACTCGACAGACGCCATCGGCTAACCACCCGTCATTTTATGAATACCGATACTTCCCTGCCCTCGTAGGTGGTCCGGACATGGTTCGACTCGTCCGGCATCCATATGGAGCCGTCCACGATGAAGGCATAGCGATAACGCCCGCGCGGCAGATCGACCGTGGCCGTCCAGTAGCCGTCCGCACCGGGCGTCATGGCTCCGGATTCCGGATCGAGCATGCCTCCTGCGGACGAGAGACCGCCCCAGCAGTTCCAGTCCCCCACGAGCTGGACGGATGCCGCACCGGGATATCTGATCCTGAAGGTTCCCTCCGTGGGAAGGGCCGCCGGGGTCAGAGCGGAGCAGCCGCAGAGCCCTAGCAGAACAAGAGCCGGGAAAAGCCTCTTCATGGGAAAACCGCACAGGCCGAAGCAATGATCCTTGTCTCTCCGTCCCGTCTCTGCAGCCTCAGGGCCGCCGTGACGCCGTTCCTCGCGAAGACGGCCGACAGGGATTCATGGGGCTCCGGCGTGTCCCCGTCCCAGATCACCGGCGTGGCGGAAACCTCCAGCACCGCATGGACGCCGGGTGTGGGAGAGTATCCCGCAGTGCCAGTAATCCTGAGGCTGTCGGACATCATCTCGAGGCCTCCCCCCATGGAAGCCTTCCCGCGATGGAGGATCGACGCCGCAGACGCCCGGAAGGCGCGGCTTCCCACCCCGCTCGCGGACAGGGAATAATGGAATCCGCCCTCGGAGGTCATGTCCGCGGAGAAGGCTCCGGAGGCGGCGCCGGGATCTGCAGGATCATAGCGGCAGCCGACCGCGCCGGAAAGAGCGCGCCCCCGCGGGCGGAGTACGGCGTCCAGCCCGAGAACGGTTCGCCCGCGGGGGACCGATCCACCCGGAGAAACAAGGGAATCGCCGGCCCACCGGAACACGGGCACGATCTCCAGAGCGCCCCATTCCCCTGAAACCGGGGTGTAGCCGACGCCCTCGAACATTACGGCGGAGGAATCGGCGCCCTTCCCGCTCTGGATCAGGGTGATCCACGGTTCGATGACCCTGAGATCGATCCTGGCGTTGTAAACGCTCATGTCGAGAGAGGAATCGCTTCCCGCCAGCGAGACGGACGCATAGCCGAAACTCCCGAAGCCCAGCCACGGAGAGGATGCCTCGAAGACGGCCAGGGTGTCCTCATGGGGAAGCAGGTAACCCGTAAGAGTCAGCGAAGAGCCGAGAAGACCGCCGAGGGTCGCTCCGACCGACGCGATCGAGTCGATATCCACCCATCCCCGGTCCAGAACGGGATCCCTCATGCCGGGGATGAACGGCCCGGAGAGCGAACGCGACACTTCCACACCGATCCAGGGCGTGCCCGGCCATCTGGCTTCCAGGCCTCCACTCCGGAGGAAGACCTCCGTGGAGTCGGAGTCCCTCGCCGTGAAGGTCACGGAGGCCTCGACCAGCTCAGAGGAGAGGGAAAGCGTTTCGCTGAGTTCGAGCAGCCGCTCTTCCACCCGCATGCCGTCCGCGTCCGGATCAACGGATGCGCAGGCGGCGAAGAAGGCCCTGTGGGAGAGGAAGACGCCTCCCATCCGCAGGGAGTCGGAAGGACCGCCCTCCGGAGAAGACCACACGCAGGGGGCGGGCACGTGCGGAACGCCGCCGGCGAGCCCGGCGACGGCAACGAGGATCGTCAGTGCCAGTTCTCACCTCCGAGCGTGCATCCGAGCGAGACTACGTGCCCGACCGAGGAGTCATCCAGCATGACGGCGTAGTCCAGCGTAAACGCACCGATGTCCACGGATGCGCCTGCATTCCATGAATCGAACGAAGACCCCGTCCTCGCGGACAGCCACGGCGTGACCGCAAGCTCGGCGCCCAGGGACGGGCCCTCGCCGCAGACCGACGCATGGACCCTTAGTTCGCGCGAGAAGATGTAGGTCGCTCCCCAGTGGGTTTCAGCCTCTGTCCCGTCATTCTCGGGGGTGTACGCCGGAAGGTCGACGACGGAAACGCCCACGGCGAACGTGGGGAAGACGGAGAACTGAACGCCCGCGCTGCCCAGTACGGCCTCCCCGTCGTCGCGGGAAGAGACTCTGCAGGAGGCGCCCAGAGCGATGCTGGGCCCGAAGAAGCCCTCGATGAATCCTGCAGGATCGCCGGTGGCGATCCATGCGCACGCGATCGTCGCGGACAGGGCATCGGCGTCTCCGGAAAGTTCCCCCGGCGTTCCCGTCCAGTCCAGACCAAGCGCGGCATGGACAGGCCCGACTCTCGTCCCGGCGCCCAGCATGGCCGACCTCGCGGCCGCATCGGAACAGGTCGCCGAAATCTCGAAACCCTCGATCCTGGAGATTCCCGCAGGCGCCTCGTAGGCCGTCGAGCAGGAACCTCCCCAGGCCGACGGCCAGGCGGCGACGGATGCCATGCCCGCCGGACCCGGCCCGCCGGAGGCGGACAGAACGGCGGAGAATGCAAGACAGGACAGCGATACCATCAGTCGATTCCACTCCCCTGCTCAGGTACGGGGATCATTATCTGATAGAACCGACGGTCTCCGTCAGTCCTCGATACGAACACCGCCCCGGAACGGCCCCGGACCTGCGACTCCCTGCCCCGTCCCTGGGCGGAGGGCATCGGGAACGGAGATATCCTGTTGTGCGGGCTCCGGGAGAAAAGGTCCCCTTCAGCGCCTTCGAGGACCGGACGCGCGCCGAGGGACACGGAATAGTAGCTTCCCGGATCGATGCCCGGAAGCCCCGGTTCGAGTCTGGTCCGGTCCACCCTCACCGCTATGCCCTCCTCGCCGGCGAGACACGACCCGAAATCCGCATGCGATATGGTTCTGAAGGCCTCCAGCAGGTGCTCGGGGCTCACCGCCGCAGGCGCCGCAGCCCTCGGCCCCGAGACGCTGACCGTCGAACCCAGGATCGTCTTCAGATTTTCGAGGGACGAGGCCAGCCATTCGGTGAGATTGAGCATGGCCGTCGCAGCGCTGTTTCCTCCGCCTTCGGAGGCCTCTCCGCCCGGCAGGCCGCCATGCCGGTCCGCAGGAGCGGAAGGCGTCTCCGCCGAAGGCTTAGTCCCCACTGTGCTCCCGGGGCCGCCCGCAGGAGTTTCCAGAATGGCGACCACGGCTCCGGCTACGCCGCCGTCGGGCCCGTTGAAGGAGGAGGTGGAGGCCCTGTATCTGATTCCAGTGCCGCACATCCCATTCGAGCAGGTCGATCTGGAACGCATGGCGTTCATGGCCGGACAGCCCAGACAGGGAATGTCCTGGCCGTACAGCATCCTGTGGCAGGTCCGGCGGAGCAGGGCGCCCGGGCGCGCTCCGGCGAGTTCGCCCAGCGAGGCGTTGCACCAGAGTATCCGGAATTCGCGGTCTATGCAGAAGACCGGATATGCGGACACCTCGAGCAGAGCCCTGCGCTGCTCCTCCATCTCCAGGAGGGCCTGGCTCTGCCTGCGGCCTTCGGTGTAGTCGCGTATGGACAGCAGCAGAACGCCGCCGCCGAGCCCCGTGGCGCGGATTATGACCGGGATGAAGACTCCCCCGGGGAGCATGAGGTCCCATTCGTAAGTCCTGACGTCGCCGGGGAGAAGCTTCGTCAGCGCCGAATAGAGGCCGACCCGGTTGTCCAGGTCCATCGGGATGATCTCCTCCAGGCGCCGCCCCTCTATGTCCGTGCTGGAACGAATTCCGAGCAGACGGCACATCTCGTCGTTGGCGCGCAGCACCCTGCCGTCCCTGATCGCCATGAGGGCTTCGGGACAGGCTTCGAAGTAGATCCTGCCGAGTCCTTCGTCCACCTAGTAGGCGCCCCTTCCCCTGAAGACGCTCGCGAAGGTGCGCAGGAGAATCGCAAAGTCGAGCATCAGCGACTGATTCCTGATGTAGTAGAAGTCATACTCGATATTGTCATGCAGCGGGAGATCCTTCCTGCCCATTATCTGCCAGAGGCCCGTAATCCCGGGCCTTACGTCCAGCCGCCTCTTCTGCCATTCGGAGTAGCCCTCGACTATAAACGGCATCTCCGGCCTGGGCCCCACCATGCTCATGCTGCCCGCCAGGACGTTCACGAGCTGGGGCAGTTCGTCGAGACTGGTCCTCCTCAGGAACCTCCCGATCCCGGTGACCCTCGGATCCGCGGGGGAGAGCGGAGCCACCTCGTATTCCCCGGACTCGGGCTTCATGGTCCTGAACTTGTAGAAGGTGAAGGGAACGCCGTTCCTGCCTATGCGCACCTGTCTGAATATCGGAGATCCGTTCCCACCCGCCAGTAGGACGAGATAAATAATTGCCATAAAGGGTGATAGGAGCAAGAGCATGGAGGAGGCGATCGCGATGTCGCTCGCACGCTTGACGGCACGGGAGAAGAATCCCCCCCGGGAATGGCCGATCTCGATGATCGGCAGCCTGGCAAGATTGTCCAGGTCCACCGAGGTGGTGGAGATCTCGAAGAGGTCGCTCACAAGCCTGAAATGCACGTCGCTCTTCTCCGTGGCGGAGATCACTTCCAGGATTCTGCCCCTCGCCAGGCTCGGGGCGGCGAAGAACACCTCATCCACCTTCATGCTCGTCAGGAGCCTCGGCAGATCGGCCAGGAAGCCCGCCACCGGCAGCCCCTCGATGGTTTCGGGATGCCTGGTTCCTGACGGATCGGGCGAGATGAAACCGACGACGATCGGGTGCGGGGCGGGCATCCTCTCCAGACTGTCCCTTACACGGACGGCCACTTCTCCGGTCCCTACCACGAGCACCCTGGGCGCCTCCGCGACGGGCGCGGCGACACGGGCGATCCTGCGGGCGACAAGCCTGGCGAGAGAGGATATCGGAAGGGCCAGGACGACATAGAGGATGAGCATCAGCCTGGAGTAATCCCTCTTGGCGAGGTAGCTCGCGGCCATCATGGAGACGCCGAGGGCGAACAGGGCCTTTATCATGGCCTGCGCCTCGACCATGCCGCCGAAATGCCGTTTCGGGCTGTAGAGGCCCATCCAGCCGTAGCAAGCCACCCACAGGACCCAGATGACCGGGATCGTGTGGAGATAGTCGCCCAGCCGGACGTCGAATCCCGGCACGGCGTCGCCGATGACCGAGGAGCGAAGCCAGAAGGTGAGGAAGAACACCACCGGCACGGAGACCGTATCCGCCGCCAGGAAAAGCAGCATCATGACCCTGTCGGCCTTCCTCGCCGGCGCGAGCATCAGCGGGCCCTCCTTCTGATCGCTCCGGAGACGAGCCCGGTCGAGAGCGCGAACCCCCTCGCGAGGACGAGGAGCGGCACTAGTGGAGCCACGCCGGGGTCGGTGCGGAGTGCGGTCGAGAGAATCGGGATGCACGATGCCAGGAAGGCGGCGGCCCAGGCCGCGGGGATGGCGGGATGGAGAAGGGCGCCCGCCAGGGCGGCCGGGAGTGCGGCGCAGAGAATCATCTGGGCCTTCAGGCTCCACGGGACGTACCGGTCCGACATGCTCCGGGAGGGATGGAGTTCGATGATCCTGGCCCTCCATCTGCCGCGGGAGTACTTGAGACGCATATAGCCGGCCATAGTCGCCCTGTGTTCATGCTCCACGCGGGCCTCCGGCTCGAATACCAGCCTCATGCCCCCGGCGGCCATGCGGTACGAGAGATCGACATCCTCGTGATCGGCGGCCGGAAAGCTCTCGTCGAAACCGTTGCAGGCCTCGAGGGCGCTGCGTCTGAATCCGCACGAATAGGTGTCGATCATGTCGACCGTCCCGCCGGGTTCCAGCGAAGCGTACCTCTCCTCGAACTCGACCTGCTGAAGACGCTGGACGATCCTCCCGCCTCCCGAGGAATAGGCGCCCTTCACTCCGTCGGCTCCGGCATCCAGCGCCGAGACGATCCTCTGCGCCCATCCGGGAGCCGGCACGCAGTCGGAATCGGTGAACAGAACGTGTCCCCCGGCGGAGGCCCTCCAGCCGCGGTTGCGGGCGGCGGCCGGCCCCTTCGCGGGTCCGTGTACTACAAGGTCGGCCAGGGCGGCCGTCCCTGCCGGGATGGCGACATCCCCGTCCAGTGCGAGGATGACGGTGAGATCTCCCTGGACCTCCTGGGCACGGAGGGCCTCCAGGCAGGCCACGAGCCGCGGACCATGACGGTGGGCCGGCACCACGACCGAGGCTGCGGTCAATTCAGAGGCTCCTCTTGGGCAGGAGGAAGCGCCAGAAGGAGGAGAATGCCTTCAGGGTCCTGGTCCTCTCGTCGGAGTCGCGGAGTGCGCGGACGGCCGTGCTCAGCATGAAGCCCGGACGGAGGTAGAACGCCCTGCGGGCATGGTCGCAGAACCGCGAGATGTCTTCGGCCGACAGGGATTCGGTTCTTATGACGGAGGTATGCAGCCCCTCCTCCGAAAGCCATCCGCGCCAGGAGGAAGGAACGATCATGCCGCGAGCCTCCGCCTGTGCGTAGGCCTCCGTGCCGGGATAGACCATCATGGGGTAGAACTGGGCCGAATAGAGTGGCATGGAAAGCGCGAACTCGAGGGTTCTTTGCATGGATTCCGCAGTCTCGCCCGGCGCTCCGAACAGGAAGCAGCCGTGGACCAGCACGCCGGCCCTGCGCGCATCCGTGGCGAAACGACGCATCGTCTCGACGTCCACGCCCTTCCTGATGGCTTCCAGCATGGCCGGGTCGCCGCTCTCGAAGCCGGTACAGACGGTCCTCAGGCCCGAGCGCCGGCACATCAGCAGGGTCTCGTAGTCGACGGACGCCCTCATGTTGGCCGTCCATCTCAGGCGGTTGCCGGCCTTCGACAAGGCCGCCGCCAGCTCCCTGAGCCTGTCGCGGTCCGCCGAGATCGTGTCGTCCTCGAAGAACACGGCCCTGACGGAGGGCATGTTCTCCTGAACCCACATCACCTCTTCGACGACGTTTCCGATCGAGCGCAGGCGGAGCCCGCGTCCCGTCAGAGTCTGCGGGAAGAGGCAGAAGGTGCAGTTATTCGGGCATCCCCTCCCGCCCATTATCATGACCATCGGGTGCAGCGCGTTGGGGTTGCTGTACCGGGACGGATCGAGATGCTTCGCGTAGATCCGGCTTACGAAGGGAAGCGAGTCCAGGTCCTCCTCGCGGCGGCAGGGCCCCGTGTCGACCGGCTCGCCTCCCGTCCTGAGGAGGAGGCCCGGCACCGACGAGGGGTCTCCACCGGACTCGAGCGTCCGGGCCAGGAGCCTGGCCGTGAGGTCGTACTCCCCCACCGCGACGGCCTGGAATCTGCTTCCTGCGTCGAGAGTCCGGCGGGGAAGCGCGGAGGGATGCGTGCCGACGAGCAGAACGAACCTTCCGTCCGCCTCCGCCAGTCGGTCCGCGAAACGCACGTCGCTCTCTATCGAGGGGGTGGATGACTCCACGACGACCAGGCCCGGGCCGAAGGAGTCCACCCTTTGGATGACGGCCTCCTCGTCCAGGCCGGCTGCGGGCGCGTCGACGAGATCGACCTCGTGGCCGTCCCGCTCGAAGGCGCAGACCGCGTAGGCGAGCCATATCGGGTAGTACAGGGTCCCGCTCCTCGTGACTGCGGGACTGCGCTGCCCCCTGCTGAACCGCCTCAGAAAGGGCGGGTTTACGGCACTAATCTTCATCCAGGGTTTTCTCCAGGGCATGCCAGACCATGTCCGGTTCGATGTTTAACATACAGCCGCCCCGCCCGGTGCGACAGCCGCCGAAGACATTGTTCGAGTAGCAGGGCGCGCACGGCATCCCGGAGACGACGGAAGTGACGAGGCCGGGGGCGTACAGGGCGGCCGGATCGGTAGGCCCGAACAGGACGACCGCAGGGATTCCGACGGCACAGGCCAGGTGTGCCAGACCCGAATCAGGCCCGACGAACGCCACGCATCGCTCCATCACGGCCGCAGCCTCTCCCCAGCCCGTCCTGCCGGTCAGATCCGTGACCGAAGCGACGCCGGAGAGGGCCGCCGCCTTCGAAGCCTCGCAGGAGTCCCTCGAGTCGCCGAGAAGCACGACATGCAGACCACTCGCCGCCGCCCTGCCGATCAGAGCCGCGAAGCGCTCCGCGGGCCATCTCTTCTCCGCCACCTCGTCGCGAGGATTCCTCCCCCCGCCGGGAGCCACGGCAATGCACGGAAGGGACGGCAACGCCCCCTCGACGGCTCTCCTCTCGGAATCCTCGATCCGGAAAAGCGGTCGGAAATCGCTCACTTCGACACCCGCGACAGCCGCGTAGAGAGAGCCGGCAAAGCCTCCCGCACTCATCGGCGCGACGGTCTCCCACGGCCCGAGGGGAGAATCCCCCCCGCTCCTCGAAGGAGCCCCGGTGGCCGCGCGGACCATCCTCCTCACCGCGGGAAGGGCGTGGAAGACCACCGTACAGTCGAACCCCCGCAGACGCCGGCAGTGCCCGGCGGCCCAGCAGCCCAGACGGAGCGCACCCCGCAGGCCCCTGAACGGGAACGGCGCACGGATGACGGAACTCAGCCCGGGGAGCCTTCTCCACACCTCGAAGCTCGAAGGGCCGGCCAGTGCGCACCAGTCACCGCCCCCGGCCAGGAGAGCGGCCACGGCGGGGGTGGCCAGCAGGGCATCCCCGAATGCATGCGTCTTAACGACGAGGCCGGAACCGCTCAAGGCGCCTCCACAACCCCGTCCGTGACGCGAACGCGCTCAGTCCGGAACCGGCGAGCACGGCCAGGGGGATATCGATTCCGACCCTGTGAGGCGTTCCCGATATGGCGGAGAGATGGGCGAGAGAGTAGAGGGCCACCGAGAGCGCGATCATCACGGCGGAAGGGTCGCGCGACCGGAGGAACCGCACCAGCCCCGCCCCCGCGAACACGAGCACCAGGCCGAAGGTGGCGAGGCCGGCCAGCATGTAGTGAAGAGGGAAATCGTTGAACGGGAACGGCTTGAAGAACTCGGCGAATCTCAGCAGCGTAAGGCGGGGCATGAGCGAGGGATTGGCCGCCAGGAACTCCGTCGTTCTCCTGTAGAGTACGCTGTCGCGGACCCACTCCGGCTCGTCCCGGAACTCGGGGAACTCCGCCAGCCAGGGCTTGCGGAGCGAGCCTTCGAGTTCGTCCCTGAGGGGGCCGTACAGCGAGACCGCCCCCTGGATCTCGCCCTCGAAGTGAGAGGAGAAGATCCTCCCGTTCGACTCCCACAGGTTCACACCGCCCTGGGTGGGCGTAATCCGCCACTGCCCGCTGACCGAATGGGCATGGAGGATCCAGGGTGAGAGCACGATCACGAACGAGAGGATGCCCGTCCCGATGGCGGCGAGCCTGGCGGAGACCGGACGGCCCCGCACCAGCAGGATGCACAGGAGGAAGACGCACATCATCGGCATGGCCGCCGGCCGGATGAGATAGGCGAGGCCCCAGACGGACGAGGCCAGTGCGGCCTGGAGCGCCCTGCCGCCGTCGAGAGCCCTGGTAGAGAGTACCAGAGCAGCCGTCGTGAACAGCCCGAAGGCCGCCTGTGTGGCCGGGACGGCCTCGAAGTAGATCTCGAAGGGGTCCAGCGCGATGAAGAGGCAGACAAGCCATGCCTCCGGGTTGCGGAGGTGCCTCCTCGCGAGAGCGAATCCCAGGATGACGGTGACCAGGCCGGCCAGAAGCTGGAGGCCTCTTATCGCCAGGAGGTTCCCCGCTCCGAGGATCGCGTAGCCCGCCGCCATGAGCACGGGGTATCCCGGAGGAATGAAGAGGGTCGGCCTCTCCGGCCGGAGGACTCCGTAGAATCCGTCCACCCGCCGGTAGAACTCGAACGTCCTCTCCTGTATGACGCTCGCGGCGCCCCGGGCCGGCTCCGGCGGAGAGAGCATGTCGGCGGACAGAACGTAGCCCCTGCCTTCGAGAAGGTTCTCAGCCAGGTTCGAATAGACCCTGCCCTCCCCGATCAGGATCCCGCCGCGGGCGGCCAGCAGGAAGGCGCCCGCACGCGCAGCCAGGGCCAGCGCGAGCAGGATCAGCAGGCGGCGTTTTTCCATTCGGCGAACCAGTCCGAAGTGAGGAGCGAGAGTTCGGACGGCTGTCCGGGAGACCAGACGGGCCGAGTGGCGGGGTGGGCCACGAGTTCGCACTCGCCCGGGGGAATCCGCAGCCTTTCGAGATACTCTCTGTTCAGTCTGCCGGAAACTCCGAACCCGGCCATGGAGTCCGGAACGCGCAGCGAGGCCTGCCTGGCGAGCCTGGCGAGCCTGCGCGCCAGGGCCCGCAGGAAGATCCCCGACGGCCTTGCGAAAGGATCGGGGACAAGGGCCGCCCTGACGCCCGGAACGCCGTATTCGACGGCCAGTTTCACGATGAGCCCGGACAGGCCGGGGAGGTGGTGGATGTGGCGGTGGCTGTCCAGACGCGAGATTTGAGCGCCGGCGGAGACGAGCAGCTCGATCTGCGCCCGCCACTCGCGCTCGATGTCCTCCCGTGCGCCGCCGCCCCCGGACACCGCCCGCTCGAAGGAGACCGGATGCATCGTCAGGAGCGGCTCCTCGACGGCGTTGAGATGCGCGCCGACGGACAGGCCCGCCGAGGCCGCGACCCGGCAGGCGCCGGCGGCGCCCGGGGCCGATCCCAGGATCGAAACCCCGTCCACGGTTCCCGCGGCGATGCAGGCCTCCACGGCGCCGTCCACCGCGTCGCCCGAACCCGCGTCGTCGATGACCAAGACCACTCTCCTCCGTTCGGCGGGGACGGACGTGCGGGTCATACCCTCCTGACCTTGAGAAGCGTCCTCCAGAGTCTCCTCGGACCCAGTACCGTGGACAGGGTTCTGATGATCCGGGAAGGATGCAGGTAGAACCTCCAGAATGCAAGTTTCTTCAGCGTCTCGACCGCCCCGGGCCTGATCCCCTCCAGTTCGTAGACGCAGCTATGGAAGCAGTCGAAATCGGCGTAATCCTTCCGGACGAGGTGCCTGGTCCTGTTCCAGAGTTCGGTGTGGGGGAACGGGGTGGTGATGTCGAACAGAGCGTCGTCGAAGCGCTCGGACGAGGCGAAGCGGACCGTCTCCCTCATCTCCTCGATCGTCTCCCCCGGGGCGCCGAGCATGAAATAGCCCTGAACGGCGATGCCCATTCCGCGGGCCAGCGAAAGCGCCCTGCGGACGCCCTCGACGGTGATGCCCTTGTTGTAGATGTCGTCCAGAACGCGCTGCGAGGCCGACTCGACACCCATGTTGATCTTGGCGAGCCCGGCCTCCTTCATGTGGGCCAGAAGATCGTGGTCGAGCAGGTCGGCGCGCACGTTGCAGCACCATCTGAGGCCCAGCCCGGCCGATATCATCAGGTCGCAGATCCTGTGGACCCACTGCTTGTCCAGGATGAACGTGGAGTCCTCGAACATGAAAGCGGTCATCCCGAAGGAGGACCGGAGCGATTCCAGCTCGTTCACGACCATCTCTGGGGATCTCTTCCTCAGCTTCCTGCCGAAGATCTCCGAGAGGGTCGGCTGGCAGAACGTGCATCCGAAGGAACATCCGCGCGTGGCCATGACGGAGGTTCCCCTGAGCGAGGGATCGACCCTGTCCATTGAGTACCAGCTCCTGAAGTACTTCTCCATGTCGAAGATGCTGCGGTCGGGCAGGGGCAGGGTGTCGAGATCGTCCACCAGCAGCAGCCCGGGCACTCTCAGGATCGAACCGTTCCGGCGCAGGCAGCTTCCGGGGATGGACGCGGGATCCTCCCCGCTCAGAATCCGGGCGAAGCCCAGCTCGCCCTCGCCTGCATATACGAGGTCGGCTCCGCTCCTCTCCAGAGTCTCCTCCGGCAGGACGGTGGCGTGAGGGCCGCCCAGGATCACGCAGGCGTCCGGCAGGACCTCCCGGGCCGTCGCCACCGCCTTCATCGCGGCGTCGAGCTGCGGCGTGAGGACGGTGATCGACACGAGATCCGGGCGGATCGAGGAGAGCATTCTCCTGTACTCCTCGAACGGTTTCTTCATGAAGGACATGTCGCACAGGAAGGGCTCAGCGTCGCCTTCCCGCCGCATGACGGCTGAGAGCGATGCTATTCCGAGAGGGGGCTGTCCGGAGGGATACCTGGTCTCAGGGAAGACGAACAGGACCTTGTCGAAGGCGCTCATGCCGCCGCTCCCCCGTCTGCTCCGCCGCGGAGCGGGATCACGGAGACGGCCGCCGCCATGAGGATCGAATCGACCGGCAGCCTGTAGCGAAGGCCGCCGTGGCTCATGGCGTGCATCGCGCAGTAGAGCAGGAAGACCGAGAGGAGCAGCGCCGACTCCCGGGATTTCCTCGACCGGTAGAAGGCCACTCCGGCGAGGCAGGCCGCGGGGACGTAGAACAGGGCTCCCGGAATCCAGGCCATGCCCGAGGGCGTCGACGGGACGGCGGACAGGAACGAGGCGAGCCTTTCCACAGTCAGCCAGCACATCAGAGCGGGGTTGTCAATCATGAATGCGAGGGATCTCCTTCCCAGCTCGGAGCTTCTCTCCACCTCCGTCATGAACCGTGAATCGTCGGGGTACTCGAGCAGTTCGGCGGAGTTCACCGGAACCCAGTCCGGCACGGAGATCCCCTCCAGGGCGAGAGCCTCCGGATTGTTCCTCATCCAGAGGTTGAGCGACCCCTTGGTGGGCAGGAGGATCGGGCTCCCCAGCTCGATCCGGTTCCGCGCCACCCAGGGCGCCGCGCACAGGATGAATCCGGCGACGACCGCCGCGGCCGCGCGCCATCCCCTGGCCTTCCACAGGAACAGGGCCTGCACCGGCAGGATGAACAGGGCCGTGCTCCTGACGAGGAAGAGCAGACCGGTCGCCAGACCGGGCAGGGAGGAGCGCGATCTCCCGTCCATGGCCCTCACGGTGGCGAGGAGGATGACGGGGATCATGGCGATATGGACGGCTTCGGTCATGGCGTTGGCGGTATAGAAGACGTTGTAGGGGTACAGTGCGAACAGGAGTCCGGCCGGCATCCCCCTCCGGCCGCCCCAGAGCCTGGCGGCTAGCAGCGTCATCGCCCATGCGCCGAGGAGTTGCGCGATCAGATTGACCAGGAACACGGCTCCGGAGACCCTGCCCGCCACCGACATGACGGCCGCCAGCAGCATCGGGTATCCGGGCTCGACCAGGGCGGACGGGGCGCCGGCCCTGCCGAGCCCGAAGACGAGGTCCGGATCGGCCGTCCAGGCCGCCATGGGGTCGTCGGACCTGCTGTTCGACACCTTGTAGAGATGCTCGTCCACGGAAAAGGACAGCCCTTCGCCGTCCAGGAAGCTTCCCGCAAGCCTGAGGTAGATCTCCTGATCCCTGGGCGGCTCGGGCAGATAGCCTCCCAGCGCCGAGAACAGCGCCAGCCTGGGGATCGTGACGGCCAGTGCGACCGCCGTCAGGACCGCTCTATGGTTTTCCAAGTCGCCTTCCTGAGCTTCAGAGGCGGATCGACCCTCCCGCCTGACAGGGAGACGGGATAGAAGTAATCCTGCCAGTGATAGTCACGCCCCCGCGAGGGATCGGTGAGCGCCAGCCCGAGGAGGTAGTTCCCCGGCTCCAGCGTCTCCAGGTCTATCTCCAGCACCAGACGGGCCCTGCTTCCGAAGGATATCAGGGGCTCGTTGAGTTCGAGATTGTTGGTTCCTATGACCCGTTCCCCGTCCGGCCTGTGCAGTGAAAAGCCGAATACGAGCCCGTCCACCCCTCCGGGGAGCGAGGTGGAGACTTCCGCGGAAACCCGGATGCTCCCGCCGGGCTCGAACGACGCCACCGGGGTTCCTGCGGAGTCGGTGACGGCCACCGAATCGAAACGCACCTCCCTCGTCCCCCACTCCCGGGGAGCCGTGGCGATCGCCCCGGTACCGACCCTGGGCGCGGCGGAGTAGGCCGCCAGCACGTCCTGCACCGGGCCGTCCATCATGATCCTTCCGTCGCCGAGCCAGATGGCCCTGTCGCAGAGCCTCTTCACCGCGGCGGGGTCATGCGAGACGAAGACGATCGTCCTCCCCGTCCCCCTGAACCCGTAGATCCTGTCCTGGCACTTCTGCTGGAACTCCGCGTCGCCCACGGCGAGGACCTCGTCGATGAGTAGTATGTCGGGCTCTACTGCGGTGGCGAGGCTGAAGCCGAGGCGCATGAACATCCCGGAGGAATAGAACTTCACGGGAGTGTCCAGGAATCGCTCCAGCCCGGCGAAGGAAGCTATGCCGGGTATCAGGGGCGTCATTCCGCGCCTGTCGATGCCCAGGAGCGCGCCGTTGAGGTACAGGTTCTCGAGGCCGGTCAGCTCGGGATGGAAGCCTACGCCCAGATCGAGCAGGGAAGCGATCCTGCCGGCGGTCTTCACGGTGCCGGAGGAGGGGCCGTAGATGCCGGCCAGCAGCTTCAGCGTGCTCGACTTTCCCGCCCCGTTGGGACCTATCAGCGCAACCGCCTCCCCCGGAGCGATGGAGAAGGACACGCCGTCGAGAGCCCTCAGATGCTCCGATCTCGTGCGCCTGCTGAAGAGGTTCGACATCGCCTCGAAGAGGCTCGACGTCCGATCGTGGAATATCCTGTAATCGAGACGGACGTCCCTGAACTCGACCGCCCCCGGCGCCGTCATCTCACAGCTCCTTTACCACGGCGGGCTCCGCTGCCTTGAAGGCCGCGAGCCCTCCGGCGAAGAGGAGCAAGGCCCAGACGGAGAGGGACAGCCAGCACCAGGAGGGCGGCCAGGAGCCTTCGTACATGACCGAGTGTACGACGCAGAGCGCTCCCGACACGGGATTCCAGCGGATCACGGCCTCGGCTCTCTCCGGGAGCATTCCGGCGCCGAGGGGATAGATGACCGGCGAGGTGTAGAACCAGGCCAGCAGGAGAACCTCCACCGCCTGGGAGACGTCGCGTAGATAGACGTTCCAGACGGAGAGGGCGAGAGCGATCCCGGTAGTCATGACCAGGAGAAGCGCGACAGCCGGGATCAACGCGGCGAGAGCCGGGGTGACGGGATGCCCGAAGGCCGCCAGCATCGCCTCGGCTACAAGCAGCGCCAGGAGGAGGTGAACGGCGTTCGCCGCCACGCTCGCGGCGGGGAGCACCGCCCTCGGAAACCTGATGCTCCTGATCAGCCGGGTGTTGTCGAGCAGGCTCGTGGTGGAGGCGTTCAGGGAGGAGGCGAAGAAGTTCCACACGAGGAGCCCGGTCAGGAGGAAGAGGGAATAGTGCTCGATCTCGCCGCCGAACCTGATGATCCGCGTGAACACGACCGTATAGACGGCGGTGCTGAAGACGGGCTTGAGCAGGAACCATGCGAACCCGAGCATGGAGCGCTTGTACCTGACCTTCAGTTCCTTGGCGGCGAGGCTCGAAAGCAGAAGCGCGGTTCCCGGGCGGACGATCCTCACATGGCCCCCCAGAGCCTCTTCTCGGTCCCCGCCAGGATCCGGCCCAGGTTCCCCGCATGCCGCACCAGTATGAGGGCTGCTATCAGGAGGCATGCGATCCGTCCCGGCAGGCCGCTGCCGCCTCCCGGCGGCAGGATGGACGCCGCGACCAGCACGAGGGCGGCGACGATCGACGCGAGTGACACCAGGCGCCAGATCAGGAGGACGACGACGAAGGCCGCAAGCGCGATGAGGAGAGGCACAGGGGCCATCACGGCGACTCCCCCGAGGGCGGTGGCAACTCCCTTCCCGCCCCTGAAGCCAAGCCAGGGGGTGAACACGTGTCCCAGCACGGCGGCTACGACGGTCGCCGCGAGGACGATGTCCCCCAGGCCCAGGAGCCGGGACGCGAGCGCGGGGACCGCCCCCTTCAGGGCGTCGAGAAGCAGGCCGACCGCTCCCACGGTTCTGCCGCACGAGCGGAACAGATTGGTGGCCCCCACGTTGCCGGAGCCTGTCTTCCTGAGGTCCACGCCCCTCGACCTGGCTGCGAGGAAGCTCCAGGGGATCGAGCCGGAGAGGAATCCAGCCGCAGGCAGTATGGCGTCGAGAGGGTTCACTAGTGCTCACGCTTCCTGTAGATGATCCGGAGCGGAACGCCCTTCAGCCCCAGCAGCTCCCTCATGGCGTTGTCGATGTAGCGCCTGTAGTGCTCGGGAATCTCGTCCGGGCGGTTCGTGAATATCAGCAGCCTCGGGGGCTTCGAGGTTATCTGGGTGGCATAGAAGAAGCGCAGGGGCTTCCCCTTCGGGGACGGCGGCTGAACGGCCTCTATCGCCTCCTCCAGCTTCCGGTTTATCTCGGATGTCGGCAGGGCCATGGCCCTGTCGTCCGAGACCCTGGCCGCCATGGGCAGAATCCTGCCGACCCCAGCGCCCGTCAGTGCCGAGAAGAACATGACCGGCACCCATCTGGCGGGGTGGAACCTGTCGAGCAGGGCGTCCAGCCAGACCTTCCTGTCGAAGCCGAGGTCGAGCTTGTTCACGCCGATGATCAGGCCCCGGCCCATCTCCCAGGCCTTGCCGGCGATCCTCAGATCCTGCACGGACGGGGGTTCGTTCCCGTCCATGAGCACGAGGACCACGTCGGATCTATCCAGGCTCTTCCAGGTCCGGAGGGTGCTGTAGAACTCGAGATCCTCCATGCGCCTCGCGGTGCGCCTGAGCCCGGCGGTGTCGACCAGCCGGAAGACCCTGTCCTTCCAGTGCACCATGGTGTCGGTCGCGTCCCGGGTGGTGCCGGGAACCTCGGAGACGATCCCGCGCTCCGCCCCCGCGAGCCTGTTGTACAGCGAACTCTTTCCGACGTTGGGCTTGCCGACTATGGCCAGCGACACCGCCTCCACCTCCTCGTGCTCCTCCCTGGGAAGGAGCGCCACCAGCGCGTCCAGCAGATCGCCGGAGCCGGTGCCGTGGAGGGCGCTGACCGCGATGGGCTCGCCGAGTCCGAGGCAGTAGAACTCGTGCGCGGAGTGCATCACGCGCTGACTCTCACCCTTGTTCACGGCCAGGACCACGGGCCTGCCGGACCGCCGGATCAGGTCCGCGGCGGTGGCGTCGAAGGGATGCGGCCCGGAGGAACCGTCGACTACGAGAATGACGGCGTCGGATTCCTCGATGGCGAAACCCACCTGCCTCTCGATGGCCGACTGCATCGGGTCCTCGCTGCCTGGAACAAGACCGCCCGTATCGACTACGAAGAAGTCGTGGCCGGCCCAGCTCGCCAGGGCGATATTCCTGTCCCTGGTTACGCCGGGAAAGTCCGAAACTATGGCGGAGCTGCCGCCTACGATACGGTTGAACAGGGTGGACTTGCCCACGTTCACCCGGCCTATGATCGCCACCGTCGGTGCTGCCATCGATCTCCTCCTGCAGGACGGTGATTATACGGGCATCGGGCCCGCGCGGGAACCTCGCGGCCGGCCCGGGAAAGAGGTGAAGACTTGATAGCATTGCTCCTTTCGCTTTCACTCCTCCAGTCCGGCCCCTCCCCGCAGGGCACGGGCCCCGAGCGCGTACTCGAGCGATTCCTGCACGCCGTGACCGTTAGGGACAGTTCCACCGCCCTGTCTCTCCTCTCCGGGAGGGCGTTCGGAATCGTCGATTCGATGGCGGCGGCCGACCCGGTCATGCTGGCCGACCTGATATCCAGATTCGGAGTCGAGGTCGATCCCGCCACGGTCGGCGACACCGATCCCAGGGCGCTGCTGGGCGGCGTTCTCACCTCCGACGCCTTCCTGGGGCTCATGGCGATGGTGGAATACGAGATCGGGACAGCCGAACTGGACGGTTCGCGCGCGCTCCTGCCCGTGGCCTACTCCTTCATGGGGAACGAGGGCACGATCACCGTGGAGCTGCGTCGCGAGCACGGCAGGTGGCGCCTGATGGACTACTACGGCGAAACGCCCCTGTGATGCCGGCCGCCCCCGGGACCGCCCGGAACGGTTAGATTCCCGTCGCCCGTTCCGGGCCAGCCATTCAGGGGGAGCCATGCAGTCGGCGGGAAAAGAGGGCGGCGGCTCCGAGCTGCGCCAGACGATAGACATCTCGATCACCGAGGGGCTCTTCTCCCAGGTATTCACGAGCCTCGCCGGGCCCGGCTCCGTATTCCTCACGAAACTCGCGATACTGATGGGGGCCGGGCCGGTTCATTTCGGAATGCTCTCCGCGGCCGGGCAGGTGTCGCAGCTCTTCCAGCCGCTGGGAGTGGTGCTTACCAGATCCCTCACCAGGCGGAAGCGCGCCGTAATCCTGCTCGCCGCCCTCGGGCGCGGGATCACGCCCGTGTTCGGCATGCTGCCGTTCCTGCTCACGGGCGGAGCCCCGATAAACGCCTTCCTTGCGGCATTCGCGGCGTCCACGGCCCTGCAGGCGGTATCGACCAACGCATGGATAGGCTGGATCGGGGACATGGTCCCGACGAGGATCAGGGGCCGGTTCTTCGCCAGAAGGAACCAGATCCTCATGCTGGCCGGCCTTGCCGTAGGGATCGTATTCGGAATCTTCGTGGACATGTTCGATGCCTCTCCGGGAGGCCTGGCCGGACGGATCACGATCCTGCTCGGGCCGCTGGGGGTGCCGGCCCCGCCCGGCCTGCATCGCTACGCGCATTACGCCTATCTGTTCCTGTTCATCCTCGCCGGCTGCCTGGGACTGTTCGGCCTCACGATCCTCAAGCGGCAGCCGGAAAGGGCCAAGGAGGTCGAGACCGAGCCGCTTCTCTCCATGATGACCTCCCCCCTGCGCGACGCGAACTTCAGGAAGCTCGCCCTGTTCGGCCTGTGGTGGATGCTCGCCATCGGAGTGGGCGCGCCCTTCTGGCAGCCGTTCATGATAAGCGTTCTGGGCATGAGCGTTTTCATGATACAGATCTACGGCACGCTGAGCACCGTGGCCGCGATGATCTCCCTCAGGGTCTGGGGAAGGTTCATAGACAGGTGGGGCAACAGGAACGCGATGGCGTTCGCGATCATACTCGGCGCGATCAACCCGATGCTCTGGGTGGCGGCCGGCCCGGGGACGATCTGGCTAATCTTCGTGGAGGCCGTCCTGTCCGGCACGATGTGGGCGGGAGCAGCCGTCGTCTCCACCAATTTCGTACTCTCCATCGCCCCGCCTTCCGGGCGGCAGGCCTACTCCGGGCTGTACGCGGCCGTCTGCGGGGCCGGCATGATGGCGACCATGCTCCTGTCGGGGATCTACATGCCGCAATACGCCATGATAGGCGAATACATCTTCCACCCGATGCAGGTCCTATTCTTCCTGACCGGGGTGCTGAGGCTCACCGCCATCATCCCGCTGTTCTGGGTCGAGGAGCCCATGGCGAGGCCGTTCACGGCGGTTATCAGGAGGGTGATGCAGTTCGCTTCGGTGAGAGTGGTGGCGCTGGCGGCGGTTCTATCGAGCGGCCGCAGGCGGGACGAGACTTGCGGAGAAGCCGGGGTTGACGATAATCGCGAAAACGGAGGGGATGTCCATGCACCCTGAGATTCTTTCCAGCCTTCTGATCGCCGTCGCGCTGGGGGTCGGCGCCGGTCTTACGCTCCGGTTGCTGAGGCAGTACCGGGAGGGCCGGCACCTCGGGTTCTGGGTCTTCCTGGCGGTATTCGTCCTGTCCGCATATCTCGTCACGCTGGCAGCCGTCCCCGACGCCTCCGGCACATGGTTCAAGATCTTCCTGACCGCTGCGGTGATGCTGTCCGTCAACGCCCTGCTCCAGATCATCAACGTCCTGCTGTGGGAGTACTTCCTGAACAGGAAGCACAACATCGCGGTCCCGCGGCTGATCGTGGACGTCATCAACTTCGTCGTGCTGGCCATAGCGGCCTTCGCCCTCCTGAAGAACGTCTTCCAAGTGGACCTCAACGCCCTGCTCGTAACCTCGACCGTCCTGTCGGCGGTGGTCGGCCTGTCCCTCCAGGACGTCCTGGGAAGCGTGGTCGCCGGGCTGGCGCTGCAGATGGAGAAGCCGTTCGCAGTCGGAGACTATGTGGAGATCGACGGCGACGAGGGCGAGGTGCTCCAGATGAGCTGGCGCACCATCTCCATTCTCCAGAAGAACTCGCACGTCATCACCTACCCCAACTCCAGCATCACGAAGCAGAAGATCACGAACCTGTCCAGGCGCAGCCCGTTCATGGTGCGCTTCTACGTCGGCATCGCCACCTCCTATCCGCCGGGGCCGGTAAAGAGCACGCTCCTGTCAACCACGAGAGATATGGCGGAGATCAGGCGTGAGCCGAAGCCGCAGGTGTTCCTGAAGACCTACGACGACTTCTCGATGAACTACGAACTCAGGTTCTGGATGGACGACTACTCCATGAAGTACGTAGTCCTGGACGCGGTCGCCACGCGGATATGGTACGCCCTCCGGCGTTCCGGGATAGAGATCCCCTTCCCTGTCAGGGACGTGAACGTCCGCATGATTCCGGAGGACATGGAGCGCATGAGGAAGCAGGAGGGCTTCGACACCATATACTCGGCGCTCCGTTCGTTCCCTCTCTTCGAGGGTCTGTCGGACGATCAGATCGCGTCCGTTTCGACCACTTCGAGCCTCCTGCGCTTCTCCTCGGGCGAGAGCCTCGTCGTACAGGGCGAGACCGGGGATTCGATGTTCCTGGTACGGTCGGGGAGCCTCCGTGTCGAGGTGGCGCCCGCCGGCGATCCCGGCGCCGGATCGGTGGTGGCGAACCTCGGTCCGGGAGATTTCTTCGGCGAGATGAGCCTTCTGACCGGAGAGCCCCGGTCCGCTTCCGTCGTCGCCGAAGGCGACGTAGAGGTGCTCCGGCTGACGAAGGCCGACTTCGCATCGGTGCTCAGCACCGACGCGAGCGTCGTGGAGACGCTGTCTGCGGCCCTCGAGAAGCGCCTTGCGGAGAACGCGATGAAAACTGTCTCGAAGTCGGACAGCGAGGAGCACGACTCCCATCGGACGACACGCGCCGACATCCTGTCCAGGATAAGGGGGTTCTTCGGCATCTGATCCGCTGCCTCCGACAACCGCCCTTCGCGCCGGGGACAGGAATGCGGCAGAGGGCAGACGGCTCCGTGGGATGCTATGTTTACGGCGTGACGGTTCCCGTGGAGAATGGCGTAGAGGGATGAAGAGGCCGATCTTCCTGACAGTCTTCGAGCGCGAGATGGCCGGAGCCTTCAGGGACAGGAACCTGACGGCGCACTTCATCCTGATACCGCTGCTCATGTATCCCCTGATTCTCTGGCTGGGCATGACCGTCGCGCTGCTGGTCGAAGCAGGTTCGGAGCGGCTCCTGCTGCGCATCGGCACATCTCCCGGCCTCGATCCTGCTCTCGAAGCGGCCCTCGTTTCCTCGGACGACTCCACGCTTTTCTTTGAAACGACCGGCGTCGATCCATCGGCGGACATAGCCGCGGGCAGGCTGGACGCAGCGGTCGGACCGTCCGCCGGAGAAGGCTGCGTGATAACCGCCGATTTCTCGCGCGGGCGCGGGAGAACGGCGTCAGCCAGGCTTTCGTCCCTGATCTCGGATTTCCGCGAGAGACGGTTGTCGAGCTTCCGTGACAGCCTCGGAATCGGGAACAGGAAGTGGGAGGTGATGATCGTCTCCTCCGTCAACGAGGCCGGCAGCCGGGAAATGGGCGGGTTCATTCTCGGCCTGATCATCCCCGTGACGTTCGCGGTGATGGTTTCGATAGGCTGCTACTACAGCGCGATAGACGCCACGGCGGGCGAGAGGGAGCGCGGCACGCTGGAGACCCTGGTCTCCACCTCCGCAGGGCGCACGGGAATCCTGACGGGCAAATACCTCTCGGTCCTCGTCTCGGGCATGATCTCGGGCCTCCTCAACATCCTTTCCATGTTCCTGTGCGTGAGCGCAATCCTTGGGCCGATGCTGGCCGGAGCCGGCGAGGAGATTTCGTTCGATCCGGAACCGGGCGCGTTCCTGGCGGCGTTGTTCGCATCCCTGATCCTGTCGGCCCTGCTTGCCGCACTCATGACCGCATCCTCCTCCACCGCGAGGACCTACAAGGAGGGGCAGGCCATGGTGATGCCGACCTACATCCTGTCCATCCTGCCCGCGATGTTCATCCAGAGTCCGGGTCTCCGGCTCGACGCGGGAACGGCGGCGATCCCAGTCCTGAACGCCGTTCTGATCATGCGCGAGTCACTTTCTGGCGAGGTCGGGCTGCTGCCCTGCGTGATATCGGCGGCCTCGACGGCGCTTGTCTGTTTCGCTGCCCTGCGGGCGGCAGCCATCCTCCTCTCGAAGGAGGAGGCCCTTTTCCCCGGGGAGGGACGGCGGAAGCGCCGCCGGCTCCCCGGTCTGATTTCCGGAAGGAGGCGGGGTGCCGATGCCTGAGGCGGCCGTAGAAGCCAGGCACCTGTGCAAGTCGTTCTTCGACGATTCCAGGGGCGAGGTGAAGGCGGTACGGGATGTCTCCTTCCGGGTCGGGAGGGGCGAAGTGTTCGGACTGCTGGGCGTCAACGGAGCGGGCAAGACGACCACCCTCAGGATTCTCGCCACCCTGATGGCCCCCACGTCCGGCTCGGCGGCGATCGACGGGCACGACGTGAGGGACGATCCCGGCGGAGCCCGCCGTTCGATCGGCTATCTCTCGTCAACCACGGCCCTCTACCCCAGACTCACGGCGAGGGAGACGCTCAGGTTCTTCGCGAGGATGAACGGCTGCCCGGAAGACCGTCTTGCCGCACGGGTCGAGGAAGTGATCGACACCATGGCGATAGGCTCCTACGCCGACACCAGGATAGAGAGGCTGTCCACGGGGATGAGGCAGAAGGTCTCGATCGCACGGGCGATCGTACACGACCCTCCCGTCCTCGTCTTCGACGAGCCTGCCGCCGGTCTGGATGTGCTGAATGCGCACGAGATGCTCTCGATGATCGAGAAACTCCGGAGCGAGGGACACGCGATCGTGTTCTCGACCCATGTGATGTCCGAGGCCGAGAGAATCTGCAGCAGGATAGCGATCATCCACGAGGGCGGGATACTCGCCGAGGGCACTGTCGACGCCCTGAAGAGCCTCGCTGGAGCCGCCACGCTCGAGGACGCCTTCGTGGGGATCGTCGGAGCGGGCCGTGCCTGATCGTTTTCTGTCTCCTGAACTGTACCGTACCGAGCTCAGGATGCTCTTCCGCGACCGCAGGACCATCCTCGTGTCGATGGTGCTGCCGGCCATCCTGATGCCCATTCTCATCTTCGGTTCGAACAGGGTTTCGGAGATGAGCGAGCAAGCGATCGCATCGGATTCCTGCGTCGTGATCCTGACCGGGAACGCACCCGACTCGGTCATGGAGTCCGTCGGGAGGGCTATCTCCGCCCCCGGTGCCGCACCCGTCAGCCTGGTGGGCATGGATTCCCCGGACAGGGGCATGCTCGATTCCGATACCGTGCAGGCGATAGTCTCCGCGAGGGTGCACAGGAAACCGGTGCCGGAAGTGGTCGTCCACTACAGGGAGGATCTCGACAGGTCCAGACTGGCGGCGGGCCTTGTGCTGGACAGGCTCTACGCACTGAGAGACTCGGTACGGCTGGAGATCCTCGCCGGCAGAGGCGCTGTCCTGATGCACGACTCCTCGTTCGTGGAGATTCGTGACATCGCTTCGCCCGAGGCCCTGTACGGTTACGAGGTCGGCACGATGGCGATGCTCTTCGCAATGATCTTCCTGCTGTCGGGCGTGTCGGTGGCGGCACTGGACAGCATCGCCGGCGAGAGGGAGAGAGGATCCCTGGAGACGCTGCTCGCGAGCGGAATCAGCCGTTCTGCCGTAGCGGGCTCCAAGCTCGCCGCCGCCTGCACGGTCGGTCTCGTCTCCGTTCTGGTTCAGACCGGATCGTTTCTGATCATCGAAAGGACCGGGCTGCTGGGCGACGTGTTCCCCGGCCGGATCACGGGGTCGGCCGTCACCTACCTGCCGATGCTGCTCCAGGTTCTGCCGTCGGCTCTCTTCGCCGGCTCGATGGTGCTTTACGCATCGGCCTCCTCGGCCACCTTCAGGCAGGCGCAGCTCAAGTTCCTCCCCCTCCTGGTCGCAGGCGTGGTTCCGACCCTGGCGCCCCTCTTCCCGGGTCTCGAAGGCAGGGGGCTCATAACCGCAGTCCCGGTGGCGGGGCTTTCGCTGTGCCTGCGGGACACACTCGCGGGCAGGCCGGACCTCCCGTGGACCCTGGCCGCCGCGGGTTCGACCCTGGCCGCTTCCGCCCTGATCTCCCGCGCCGTAGTGAATGCGATATCCAGAGAGGACATCCTCTCCCCCGCCGCCGACCCGGTTCCCTGCCCCGCCCTTCTCGCCAGGAAGGCCTTCCTTTATTCGGGAATCGTCTGGGCCGTGAGCGTCATCTCGTCCATCCAGCTCGAAAGGGTTGCCGACGGCCGGACCGTCCTGCTGGTCAACCAGTTGTTGATACTGCTTCTGCCTGCGCTGTACGCGGCGCTGCGCTTCGGGCTGCCCGGGACGGGGGCGCTGCGGCTGCGACTCCCCCGGCCGACGCCTCTCCTGGTGGTGATTCCATGCGCTGCAGCCGGGCTGATCCTAACTACGGGCCTGTACGAACTGGTCTCGACAGTGCTGCCGACCGGCGGGAGAGCGGTTCAGTCCTTTGGAGACGCCATGCTGCCGGGGTCGGTATCCATGACGGAACTCCTGCTTCTCTACTGCATCCTGCCGGGGATAGTCGAGGAGTTCGTCTTCAGGGGCGTGCTCATGGGATCTCTCGGGCTCAGGAAGGGATGGGGGCCGGCCGGAGCGATTCTCGCCTCGGCCGTGGTGTTCGGGATGTTCCACTTCCTCTATTTCAGGATCATCCCCACCGCCTTCATCGGGGTCATGGTCGGAATCGCCGTGGTGCGGTCAGACTCGCTCCTGACCGGCATGATCTGGCACGCCTCGTCCAACGCGCTGGCCCTGCTCGCAGCCCATCCTTCGCTGGGCATGGACTTTCTAGTGAACCCGGCGACGGTTCCCGCAGCCGCCTATCCTGCGGCCTTCGCGGCGGTGTTTCTGGGGCTGCTGCTCATGAAGCCTCCGCTCAGACGGGACTGACGGATGCCGGCCCCGGAGGCGGGCCGAGGATTTCCTGGAGCTTGTCCATCCGGAAGGGTTTCTGCAGCACGGCATCCGGCTTCCGGTTCCCCATGCGCTCTTCCACCTGCTGAGGGCTGTACCCGCTGGCGATCACTATCCTGACCGTGGGATCCATGCTTCTGAGCAACTCGAGCACCTCGGGCCCCTCCATGCCGGGCATCGCGAGATCGAGGATCACCGCATCGAATCCGCCCCGTCGTTTCCTGAAGATGTTCACGGCCTCCATCCCGGAGGCGGCGCACACCACGCCGTAGCCGATCTTGACGAGCATTCTCTCCAGGACATTCCTCACTATCTCCTCGTCGTCGACTACGAGGATCATGCCGGATAGATCGCGTTCGGGCCGGTCGGGAGGGGCTTCGGGGACGGGCTGTCCACCCGGCCCGGCGGATACCGGCAGCAGAACCTGGAAAGTCGTACCTAGCCCATTCTCGCTGAACACCCTGACGGACCCGCCATGCGCCTTTACGATGCCCAGGACGGCGGCGAGCCCCAGTCCGCGGCCGGGCCCCCTGGTGGAGTAGAACGGATCGAAGATCCTCTCCTTCTGCCAGGATTCCATTCCCGATCCGTCGTCGGAGACCTCCAGCGTCACGAACTCGCCCGGCTCTATGCCGGCCGGAATCAGGAACCCTCTCAGACTCCCGCCGTCGAAACACGCCCGGCCGGTTCGCACCGTCACGGTTCCGCCGGTCTCGGGCAGCGCCTCGAATGCGTTCTTGACCAGGTTCATGACGATCTGGCCTATCTGAAGTTCGTCGGCGTCGACGGTCGGCAGATCCATGGCGAGGATGAAATCCAGTTTCACCGCAGGCGGGATGTTCACCGACAGGAGATCCTCGATCCCATGAATTACGGCGTTCAGATCCAGCTTCTCCATCGAAGCCGTGTCCCTGCCGGCGTATGCGAGCATCTGGCGGCACAGCTCCACGGCCCTGCCGGAGGAGGCTTCGATCTCGACCAGCCGTTGCATGGCCGATTCCGGACCCTTGATCTCCTCCATGACCGCGCTGGTGTTACCGAGTATCGCCATCAGGATATTGTTGAAGTCATGCGCGATACCGCCGGCCAGCATGCCGAGGCTCTCGAAGAGCTGCGTCCTCTGTAGCTGTTCCGCGAGCGCCTTCTGTTCGGTCTCGGCCCGCCTGATCTCCGTTACGTCGCGAACGGTGGCCACCACTCCGGAGAACTCGCCCCGGTTGACGATCGGCGCCAGGACGGTGGAGTAGGAACGGGTGACTCCTGCGATGTCGAGCGAGTAGTCGAACTCGGTCCTCTCGCCCCGGCGGAGTATGTCCATCGCCTGATTCATGAGCTCGGAGACTCCCTTTGGAAGGATCTCGGAGTAGTGCCTGCCGATGAACCTCTCAGGCGTGGTGATGAGTGCTATGCTCGGCGAGTGGGCGAAGACGAAGCGTCCCTCGGTGTCGAACCGGAAAACGCTGTCGTACATGGCTCCCAGTATGCCGTAGATCATCTCGGAGGCCTCGCCCGCCTCGCGCTCCGCCCGCCGCCTCCCGGTGATGTCCCGCATGATCCCGAGTACTAGGATATCGTCCGGTTTTCCGATGGGGACGGTCACCACCTCCACTTCGACCACTTCCCCCGTCTTCCTCAGAACGTGGATCCTGTATCTCGGATCGACGGCCGCGCCCTTGCTTCTGGCCAGGAATCGGCGCTCCATGAACTCCCTCGATTCCGGCGAAATGAGGACGTTGTAGTCGAAGTCCGAGGCCGTCAGTTCAACGTAGGAGTAGCCGGTGATGGCGCAGAAGCTGGGATTCACGTACTCGTACCTGCGCCCCCGGAGGATGTAGATTGCGTCGAAGCTGTTCTCCACTATGCTGTTGAAGAGCCGGTTGCTGTTCCTTATCGAGTCCTCGGCGACCCTTCGCCATGTGGCATCGACGATGTGGTACAGGAGGCAGGGTTCCATGCCGGGGCTCCAGGGAGGCATCGAGAAGACGGATACCTCGACGTACTTCTCGGTCCCTGCCGGGGAGACCAGCAGGCACATCCTTCCCTGGAAGGCCGATGCAGACTCCGGCGCGGGGAGGGATTCCAGCTCTATCCCGAGACCCGTCCCGGGATCCCTGAGGTCCAGGAATTCGGATACCGGCCGGCCGATCGGCTCCCTCCCAGTGACTCCCGCGAGTCCGAAGGCGGAGGAGTTGGCGAAGTGGACCGTCCCCCCGGCGTCCACCACCACCAGACCCTCGATCGCCGACTCGAGGACCGCTCTGTAGAATTCCGAGGGATGATTCATCCTCCGCCTCCCCCGATCCTCAGTCCTCTGCGAGGAGGATTATCCTGTCTCGATCCGTGAAGGATATGCAGTTGGACTTGTCCGGATTGACGACGATGCCGCCCCTGGGGGTGTCCACATTGTCCATAATCCGGTATCCGATCGCTGTCTCCCCTCTCGCCGCAGCCGCCTCGATCACAGTGTGGAAATCCATCTGGATCCCGGTCCTGACGTAGAGCCGGGCCGGCCTGATGTAGACCTCGGAACCATCGGGATCGAACAAATCTCTAAAAACCGTCTTCAGTTCGCGGTTCTCGGCGACCTGGGCGACCATCAGGCTTATCAGCTTGTCGCTTACGATGAAGTCGTCCGTATGGGCCACCTCGGCCAGCGCCCTGTTCCTGTCATCCATCATCTCGCTCAATATCGAGAACCGGGCGTTCGACACGAAACGCATGTTGCGGAGGTGCAGAAGGGTGATGAGCGTCCGGGCGTCAGCCTGCTGCACATCGAGCAGGTCGGAGTAGCTCTGGATTATCACATGGTCGTAGTCGTCGAGGCTCAGCGACTCCAGAACCGCCCTGTCCGTCGTCGCGCCCCTCTCCAGGGCTACCTTCGAGTTGGTGTACTTCCTGTCGAGCAGTCCGCGCACGTCGATGTCGAACCCGGGATCCACGACGACTGTGAGTTCCGAGCCTGGTGCTACGTATCCATCGAGCTCCCTGGCAATTATAGGTACACGTGAGTTCCAGCCCAGAATTAGAGTCCTCTCGGGGATCCTGGGGATGCTCCCGGGGCTGGATTCGATACCCGTTGAAGTGTGGGGCGCAGGTCGGCCGGAAAACCTGATGGTATCGTCATCCTCGGAGATGACAACAACTGCGGAGCCCTTCTCGAACACGGTGTCCATCGGGGGGTTGAGAAGAACGCTCCCGTCAGGCTTTCTTATGCCGATAAGCGCAGAGTCCTCGTAGGCGTGAAGAGCGGCGCGATATGTCGATCCCGTGAGGGAGGGCTCCTCCTTGAAGTAGATCTCGTCGCCCCTGAAGTTGAGCAGCTCGGTGTACACGACCGACAGGCCGGACTGCCGGCATGTCTGTGCGGATATCCGGGCGATCATGTCGCCGGCCAGGATGAGCTGGACCTCGTCGCCTCCCACCATCTCTGCAACCACGAGGTTCTCGGGATCGTGAAGCACTCCGACGATGTGGTAGGGCTCCTTGCGCCGCGAAGGGTTGTTCACCAGGGCCAGAACCGTCTTGATTACGCTCGAGTCGGAGTTCTCCCCCTCCGGCGGAAGGATCACGATGGCCCTCGATGCCCTGTGGTTGACTATCTCGAGATCGACGAGTTCGTTCGGGCAGCCGGTGCGACAGACTATCCTCGTCGTCTTAGAGTCGGGTATCCGGGCCCTGATCTCGTCCTCCATCTCCACCTTGTCGCGCTCCGCCAGCACGGCTATGCAGGCGTGCTTCAGGCTCGCATTGGCCTCGACAAGCTCTTCGATGACGGTGAAGATCTGAGAGGACCAGCCAAGGATGATCGTATGGCCGGACTCGGCCACGAATGTCCTGCCCTTCCGGAGCTGTTCCAGTTTGGCATCGATGCCGCTGGTGATGATGCCGATGAGGGTTCCCACCACGAATATTCCGCCGATTGTAACCGTGAGCATGGCCAGCAGGAAGGCGGGACCGCCCTCGTCACCCCCCATCGTACCAGGGTCGAGCGTCCTCATCAGGCCGGCCCAGGCTATCCTCGGAAAGTCCCTGCTGTCAGGATCGACACCGGTCGTCTTAACGAAGAAGGCAACGGCGAGTACCAGCAGGATCGTGATGACGAAGAGCATGACGATCATCGCACCGGTGCCACGGGATATCAGGTTGTCAGACCAGTAGCGCAGCTTCGCCCTGAAACCGATATCAGCCATGTGGAGTATTCCTCCGATCCCGTATCCGAGTCATGACTGGACGTCAGGGTTCGGAAAGTCACGACTGTCGATAGTTGTCGCGCCTCGGATGCTCTCCAGCCTGCGCGACTTTCTTCCGATGCCCCAGACCAGCATGGAGATCGACTGTATGCTCGTGTCTCTGAAGTTGATGCCGATCTTGCCGAATCCGAGCATCCTTTCGAGGATGTCCGAAGTATCGATGACGGTAGAGTACTCCCCGCGGGAGATCTGCTGTCCGCTCTCGGTGGGCCCCTTCTGGATTTTGACGTAGTTCGGGGTTATCGCCACGTAGTTGAACAGCCCGCGTATCCAGGAGACGCCGATGGCGAACAGGAAGATCAGGGCGAAGGCGATGTAGGCGAACCCGCTCATCCTGGCGTCGATCCCCCCCAGCGTTTTGGTGATCTCGTCGAGCAGGCCCACGAGGTCCAGCCACACGAAGAGACCTACGCCCGCGAGGACGAGTATGATCAGTTCCTTCATGCCGATCTCGTACTCCTCGATCACGAAGTTCACGAGGAAGACCGCCAGCCAGACGGCCCCGAGCGTGCCCATAGGCATGTCAGGCACGAACGACAGGGCGAAGAACAGCAGCGACAGCAGGACTGTCGGAACGTAGATGATCTTGTCCGTCCAGCCGAAGACCACGAGCCATTCGTTTATCTCGGAATCCTTCCTGAGCTGCCTGTCCGTCTCGATCCGGGTCCTCATCGTCCTGCGCATCAGGAGCCAGACCGCGAGAACCAGCAGGAACAGGATCAGTGGAGCGAACATCAAAAGGTAGCGACCTGCGTCCATCAGACCCTCCAATGCTTGCGAGTCCGCCTGCAACGTGCGTTTTTCACCGCAGCCCCCCTGCCGGCGCATGAGTGCCGCCCCCGGGCCTCTCGTCGCGATCGAGGGATTTCCTTACCGCCTCGAGGAGCCTGGTTGCCGTGAAGGGCTTCTTGAGAAAGGAACTGCTCTCGGGGAGAGGATCGGCGGCCTGCGTGCCGGCCCGCAGGCCCGAGATGAACAGCACCCGGGCCGAAGGACACACAGCCTTCACGCCGCCGGCGGCGTCCGCCCCGCTCATGCCGTTCATAACGAGGTCGGTTATCAGGAGGTCGACCGGTCCTTCCGATCCAGCCCTGACCGCCGCGGTGCGAGGGTCCTCCACCTCGACGACGCGGTAGCCCCCGCGCCTGAGAACGCCGCAGACGAGGCCCCTCACCGCAGGGTCCTCCACCACCGCCATCACCGAAGCGGCCTTCCCGTTCCGGCGGTTCGCAGGAGCGCCGGGCTCAGCGCCTCCACCTGCGGCGCCGCCCGGCATCGGGAGCATTATGGTGAAGGAGGTTCCCTCCCCCGGGCCGCTCCGGACATTGATCAACCCTTCGTGCTGGTTGACTATCCCGTAGACCGTCGAGAGGCCCAGACCGGTTCCCTTCCCCGTCTCCTTGGTGGTGAAGAACGGCTCGAATACGTGCGGGAGCGCTTCTTCGTCTATTCCGGTGCCGGTGTCGGAGATGGTCAGTTCGGCCCATCGCTCCGGCCCGGAGGCGGCGCCGCAGTCATCCGGCCGAGAATCCCGGATGACCGCCCTTGTGGCTATTCTGATGGAGCCTCCGTCCGGCATGGCGTCCCTCGAGTTTATCACGATGTTCATCACGACCTGCTCGATCTGGCCGGGATCGGCCTTTATGTGGCCGAGCGAGGGGTCGAGGTCGAGGTCTATGCGCACGTCCTCCCCGATCAGTCTGGCGACGATGCTGGAGAACCCCCTGATGACCTCGTTCAGGTCGATCTCCTTCATGACGAGCACCTGGCTGCGGCCGAATGCCAGAAGCTGCCTCGTGAGATCCCTGGCCCTGTCGCCCGCCTTCCGTATCTCCATCAGCGAGGCCCGGACCGGATGAGGGCCCGGAGGGGTGCATTCGAGCGCGAGTTCAATGTGGCCGAGGATCACGGTGAGCAGATTGTTGAAGTCGTGGGCCACGCCCCCGGCGAGCCTTCCGATCGACTCCATCCGCTGCGAGAAGTTGAGCTGCTCCCTCAGGCTCGCCTCGCGCCTCTCCGCCTCGACCCTGTCGCTTATGTCCCTGGCTACTCCGAAAACTCCAGGCTTGTCTCCGCTTACGTTTTCGAGCGGGACGAGCCAGATGCTGAGCCAGCGGAAGCCGGAGGGGAAAGTGTACTCATCCTCGATGTAGGCCGACTTCTTCGAGGACACGATCTCGTCGATAACCTTCGTATGCTTCTCCGACCGGGCGGCGTCGAACAGCTCCGACCTGTTCCTGCCCATTATCTCTTCCAGGGGCAGGTCGAGAGCCTTCGCGGCGGCGCTGTTGACAAAATGGACTATGCCGTCGCAATCCAGGGCGAAGATCAGGTCGTGGGAGGCTTCGGTCAGGGTTCTGTAGCGCTCCTCGCTCTCCTTCAGCGCCATCTGCGCGGCCTTCTGCTCGCTGATGTCCTCCGTGAGGATAACCACCCGGTCCACGGCGCCCTTCGAGTCGAGAATGGAGTAGAAGCGCTGGGATATCCAGACGGCGGAATCCTCGCGCGTGCTGAGAGTCCTCATCTCGGGAACGTGGAGCGATCCGCCCTTCTCGTACACATGCCTGATCCGGGGAATCCAGTCCTGAAGGTATCTGTCGCTCTCGTCCAACTGGAGGAACGGCCTGGGAGTCTCCATGTCGATCCGCACTTCCTCGTCGGAGAGGCCCCAGATTTCCTGCCAGGCCCGGTTGCAGGAAAGGAGCCTGCCGGTGCTGCTCCGGACGGATACGCCGATGGGGGATTCGGCCAGGATCGCGTTGTTGAACTGCTCGTTCCGGAGAAGGCTCTCGCGGATGTCCAGCGTGTCCGTCACGTCGTCGACGGTCGAGATCAACCCGTCCCGGCGGCCGTTGGGATCGTCCAGCGGGGCGGCGTTCAGGGAGAGGGTCTTCCTCCTGCCGTCCTTCATCGTAACGGGACAGAGGATGTTGAAGACGGGCATTTTCCTGTCCTCCATCATCCTCACGGGGAGATCGCCGAACGGGATCCGTCCGGCCGCCTCGTCCGCTCCGGGGTGGGCGGCTTCCATGCCCCAGTCAGGAGAGTCGAATCTCATGCCGATGATCTCCGGGACAGGCCGTTCCAGGATTTCGGCGGCACGCCGGTTGGCGAACGTGATCACTCCCTCCCGCGACACTCTCACGATCCCGGAGGGGCTGGCCTCTGCGATGCCGGCGAAGAGATCCCGCTCCTTCCTCAGATCCCTCTCGGCGGTGATCCGCTCTGTCACGTCGAGCATGTGCAGGATAACGCCGGCGATGGAACCGGACGACTCTTCCCTTATGGGATAGCTGAAGATCTCGATCCAGCTCTCCCCGTCTCCATCCGCGAAGGTCGTGGGGAAGATGATGGAGTGCATTTCCCCGGTATCGAGCGCCTTACGGGAGGGACACTGGAGGCAGGGGGTGGATCCGGCGGGAAAGACGTCGCTGCATGGCCTGCCCTCAACCTGATCGGTCAGGCCGAACCATCGCTTCATGACGGAGTTCATCCTGACGATCCTGAGGCTTTTGTCGAGGATACAGACGCCGTCGGGGACGCTCGAGAACAGGTTTATGAAGAGCGTCTCGACGCGGAGATCCGCCGGGTCCGAGGCCGGTCGGGGGTCGGGAGGGCTGAGGGGATCGACTTCCGGAAGTGGTTCGCTTTCAGCGGACAGCCGTCGTCTCAGGCTCATTCCCTCACCATCCTGCGGCGGAAGCCGGCTCAAGGGTCGAATCAATCCGATTATCGCCGAAGCCGGGGCCGGGGTCTATTCCCCCCGGATCATGTCCGCCCGGTTCCGTGACGGAGGGCGCGGTTCATGCGGTTCCCCCTCCGTGGCTCCCGGCGAAGCGCCTTATGGCCGGCGCGCTGACGAGGGTGGTCAGGATGGCCATCACCACCAGGGCCAGGAATATCCGCTCGTCGATGATGCCGGCCGAAAGGGCGATTTCGGCAAGAACTATCTCCATCGCCCCCCTGGCGTTCAGACCGAACGCGACGAGCGCGGACGGCTTCGGTTTCATGCCGGAGAGAAGGGCTCCTCCGCCGGCCCCCAGCAGTTTGCCCGCGAAGGAGACTGCCACGACCAGGAGCACGAGGCGGGGATCGAAGCTCCGGCTGAAGTCGAGCTTCATCCCGACGGAGACGAAGTACAGCGGGGCGAAGAACGAGAGTGCGAAGTGCGTGATCACCGTCTCGACGCATTGGTTGTGCCTGAGAACCGGCCCGAGGGACGCGCCGATCAGGAAGGCGCCGAAGATGGGATGTACGCCGCATTTCGAAGCGAGGGCGGCGGCGGCGAGTATCAGAATCGAGATCACCGAGAGGAGATTCCCGGCCCCGTCTCCAGCCTTCCGAGCGAGCCAGGCGAAGAACCTTCTGAGGAGTGCGCCCGCCGCCAGCACGGCGGCGCTGAACGCCAGAACCCTCAGCAGAGAGGAGATAGGGTTAACGGCATCCGACGAATTCAGGGTTCCCAGGACGTAGACGAACAGCATCCACCCGGCAAGGTCGTTCATGACGGCGGAGCTGATCGTTATCTGGCCCTCCCTGGTGTGCGTGAGGCCCAGATCCATCAGTATCCGGATGATGACGGGGAGAGACGAGATGGACATGGCGGCGCCCACGAACACGGCGAAGAGCCCCGTCTCCAGCGTCGGCGCCATCCAGACCCCGGGCAGGAGCAGGACGGACAGGGCGCCGAGCGCGAAAGGCACGGCGATTCCCAGGAGGCTGATGGTGAGGGAGGAGCCTGCGTTTCTGCGCACTGTGGCGAAATCGATCTCCATCCCGGCTATGAACAGGAAGTAGAGCATGCCGAGGTTGAGGACGGCGTGCATCATCAGATGGCACTGCTCGCCGGACTCGAACAACTGGTAGTGGAGGCCGGGCGCCATCCGGCCCAGAACCGACGGGCCGATGAGGATTCCGCCTATGATCTCGCCCAGGACGGCGGGCTGGCCGAGCCGCCTGGCCGCGGCTCCGCACAGGACCGCAGCCATTAGCATGAACGCGAGCTGGATGAAGAACTGGATGAGTCTGTCTTCCGACATCAGACGACCGGGAGGCCCCTTGGTTCCAGGATCCGATGCTCCTTTCGACCGGTTTGTCGCTCGCTTATCTAACCAACGGATGCCGCAGGAACAAGCCGGATGCACTTCGACAGGTATCGACACCGGGAGGGTGGATGAGTACTATCGCCGCGTGAACCGGAAATCCACTTCGACGAACGGTCTTTCCGGAGGGGCCGCCCCCTCCCGCCGGGGTCCATGTTCTCGAGGCTGACGGGAGCCCGGGGCAGGCTGGGAGGCTTCTCACTCCTTTCCTCGGGCAACTTCCTGACGGCCGTCCTGGCGTATCTTCGGCAGGCGGAGATCGCCAGGGTCTTCGGCACGAACTGGAAGACCGACGCATTCGCGGTCGCCCTCGTTTTCCCGACGCTGGCCCAGCAGGTGATCTCCCACGCCTTCGGGTCGAGCTTCCTCCCGATCTACTCGGATGTCCTCCACAACAAGGGCAGGCAGGCGGCCGACAGACTCGCCAGCAGGATCCTCTGCTGGATGGCCGTGGCCGGCCTGGCGACGATCGCCCTCCTCTTCGTCGTAGCCGGGCGGTTGACCTCGTTCGCCGGTCCGGGGCTCTCCCGGGAGACCCTCGGGCTCTCCACCGTCATGCTCAGGACGATGCTGCCCATGCTGGTCCTGGTATCGGCGACCGGGATCCTGAGCGGGCTGATGAGCTGCCAGAAGCGCTTCGGGATCGTAGGCGCCATCGGGGTGGTGAACATCGCCGCGTCGTTCGCGGCGGTGATTCTGGGGCATGCGCGCTACGGGATCATGATCCTGCCGCTATCGGGCCTCGCCGGAGCCGCCGCATCCTTCGTAACGGCTCTCACGGCGGCCCTCAGGTATGGATTCGTGTTCACACCCCTCATCGACCCGCGCGAGAATGACTTCGGACGGCTCGTCAGGCTTTCGGCCCCGGTGCTTCTGGGCGCTCTCCTGGGGTTCACCGGTCCTATAGTCGACAAGATCCTCGCGTCGTTCCTCTCGGAGAGTTCCGTGACGGCCATGGACTATGCGGCGAGGGTGCGGGACATGGCCCTCGCGCTGCTCTTCCTGCCCGTTTCGGCCCTGTCCGACGTCGGCCTGTCCGAGAAAGCCGCCAGGAAGGACATGGGCGCCTTCGGCTTGGAGCTGTCGTCGCTGCTCAACTGGACCTCGTTCATGATGCTGCCCGCAGCCGCTCTCCTGTCGGTGTTCGCCACACCGCTGGTATCAGTGCTGTTCATGAGGGGAAGCTTCGACGCCGACAGCGCTTCGCTTGTGGGGCGGACCCTCGGGTACTACGCCCCGTGGCTCGCGCAGTTCGGCTTCGGAGCGGTCATTTCCAGGGGTTTCTACGCCCTCAAGAACTCGAGGACGCCGGTCCTGATCGGCATCTGGGGAACGGCCGCCAACATCCTGCTCGATGTGATACTCGTAATGCCGATGGGGACGGGCGGGATCGCGCTTGCCTCCACCCTCTCGTCCACGGCGAAGACGGTGCTGCTGACGTGGACCTTCCTGAGGATGCGAACCGGGATATCCCTGCGCCCGGTGCTAGGCGAGCACGTCAGGCTCGTCGCCGCCACGGCGGCGGCCGTTTGCACCGCGCTGGTCCTGATGAGGCTTCTCCCGGTGCAACTGGACATGGATTTCTTGGCGAGGCTGGGCAGGCTGTCCGTCTGGATCGCGGCTTCCCTCGGCGCCTATGTCCTTGCTGCCGGGCTGCTCCGGTCCTCCACGCTGTCGGCCCTGTCCGCCAGGATCATGAAGAGGGCCTGAGCGACGGCGGGAGCCCGGCCAGGATCTCCTCGAACCGCTTTCTGGCGTCTCTCACGTGGTAGCGGGCGTGCGCGAAATCCCTGTTCCTGCGGCGTATGTCGAGAGTGGAGGCCCAGTCCCTTCTGATCCCGTCCAGCACCGCGGCCAGCCCTGCCTCGTCGGTGAACGTCCTGGTGAGATCCGGTGCGGTCACGGCGAGATCCGACCAGGGCATGACGACGGGAAAGAGCCCTGCGGCCTGGTACTCTGTGACCTTCATCTGGAAGGATGTGTGCCAGCCCTTCTCGAGGCAGGCCACTCCTATCTGATGCTCCGAGAGCAGGGCGGGCAGGGACTTCCGGTTCACGGGCGGCACGAGGCGGACCCTGCCGCCCGTCTCCGCGCACAGCGTCCGGATCTCCTCCCGCATCGGGCCGTCCCCCGCTATCGTGCCCGTGAGTCCGGACAAGGCGGTCCCGCGAACGAAGATGTCCGGCCTCTCGGCCTGGACGAGGCTCGCGGTCATGACCGCCGATTCGGCCTTTCCGGGTTCGGAGTAGGTGAAGCGGTCCAGGTCGATGGAATGGGGCAGGTAGATAGCGCCGGGAAAGTCCGGCTGGCTTCCCGTGGCGAAGAGCGAGGCGTCCAGCAGCTTCCGGTAGGCTTCGCCCTGCAGCAGGCCGGGACGGGAATGGAAACGGATCGCGAAGGGCAGGCCGGCGTCGCGGGCGCCCGAGGCGGCCCACTCGTCCGTGCAGAGGACGATGTCGGCGCGGAACCTTCTGAAGGCCGCGGCCGTCTCGCGGACCAGCGCCCTCCTCTGCAGGGACTCCCGGATACGGTTGAAGGCCGGCCAGCCTTCCTTCATGCGGGCCCGCCGGGAGAGGGCGGTGATGGGAACGCCCTCGCAGGAGGTCATCCCCGCAGGAACGGAGGCGCCGAGGAAGGCCATGAAGTGGGCCGGCTGGAGCAGGTCGGCTACGGTGCCCCATCCCCCGGAGATGCCGGGCCTTATGAACCATGAGGAGACAAGGATTCTCATGGCCGGACCTCAGCTCGACCTTTTGAGGACGGATTCGAATGCGGATGCGGTCAGCGCGGCGCAGTTGCTCCAGGTCAGCCCGTCGAGCTTCCGGATGACTGTCGGGTCGTCAGGTGTGCGCCTCCGGCGATGGAGGACCTTCTCCATGGCGTCTGCAGCCGACTCCGGAACCCCTGTCTCGAAGGGTTCGTAGAGGCCGGAGAAGAGTTCGCTGATCGCGCTGTTGTCCGCGGCCGCGACAGGCAGGCCGAGCAGTGCGGCTTCGGCCACCGGCAGGCCGAACCCCTCGTGCAGGGAGGCTTGCAGGTAGGCGGCTGCATGTGCGTAGAGCGAGGAAAGCATCTCTCCGTCGACATACCCCGTAAAGCGGACCCTGTCGTCCGGGAGGAGCGTCCGCGCCAGATCCCTGACCTCGTCGGCCCGGTATCCGTCGCCGCCTGCTATCACCAGAGGAGGGAGGTCACTTCCACCCGGGCGGTCGGAGAGTAGCCGGTATGCCCTGATAAGTGTCGCGTAGTCCTTCCTCGGTTCGATGGTGCCTACCGAGAGGAGGTATCCCGGGGCCAGCCCTTGGGGCGGTTTTCCTGCTGGGGCAGGCAGGCGGAGAACATGATCGCAACCAAGCGGGGTGAGGCGGCAGCGGTCCGACGCCTCGGGGAAGATGTCGAGCAGATGGTCCATGGTGGTCTGCGAGTTCACGACGATGACCTTGCAGAGCCTGACGATCCGCCGCGTACGCTCCCGGTAGAAGTCGCGGAGATCGGGCGGGAGGATGTCGTCGAAGAGGAACGGGGCGAGATCGTGGATCATCGCGGTCCGGGGAACCGGTGATGGGAACAGGTCGCCATTGGGGAAGTGATGGATGTCGGGACGGGAGATCAGGCTCCAGAGATGAGGGAAGACGCATGGGCCGGCGCCGCGGAGGTGGGGGAAGGTGCGGATTCGCGAATCGCTTCCGACCTTGGCGGTTAGAGGGCCGCGGAGGCGGTTGAACGTCCAGTACTCGACCGCGTGCCCCTGGAGTGAGAGGGCCTTACCTAGTTCGAAGGCGTATCGCGCGACCCCGGTAAGAGGATGCGCCATCACCGCCGCATCCATCGCCACCCTCACAGGTCCAGCCCCCGACAGGTCCAGCCCTGGCTTGAGATGCTTGAGATGCATTCGCAGTTGCTTACCCCACTTGTAGTTAGATATTTTTCAGAGCGCCTGTGATGAAATATAATTGGCTTTGATTTCGTTTAGAATCACTGTTTCACGGATGCTCATCTTCGATTCCATGAGTCGCGTGACCCCGGAATAGGTGATGTTCAGCCTCCTTGAGATATCGGCTCTGCTGATTCCGACCTCGGTGAGCAGTTGAGCAAGGACTCTCCTGACGGAGCTTAGATTTCCCCCCCTGGAACTACTGGTGAGCCTGGCCGGGTTAACGGAGAAATGAAGGCATACTCTGGCGGCGAGTGCCTCGATCAGCTCGTGTTCCTCTGCCCTATCACGGGTCTTTCTTCTTCTCCGGTTGAGAAGCTTTGAGTAAGCTGCGGCAAAGCCCAGGCTTCCGAGGATCATTCCGGCATAGTCATATCTGCGCTGATCCGATTCGGTTCCGATGGTCTGGACAATACCGTTCTTGCCGATCCTCAGGTTGCCGGATTCGAGCACCATGGAATCCCTTTTTCTGATTCCGGCGGAGAGGAATTCTAAATATGCGCACTTTCCATCATATATTTCAGTCGAAAAGGCATTCAGGACTTCTTCCGTCCGATGCCAGACTCTGTCGTTTCCATGGATCATCGCTCTGTGACCCGTCCAGGGATAGTCATCGAGCTCTTCAATGCTGCGGACGATGCCGGCCCGCAATGGATTGAGGTGAATGTACCTGATCAGTTCAAGAAGGTACTCGTCTCTTGAGACCAGAATCGATTTGAATCTGGCCATGAATACATGTCCCTTGCGCTGGTGGCGTTTGTTGTAGGAGACACTGAATCCGGTGAGGAGTCGGTGCATGATCCTGAAAAGCCCTTGATCACCGACTTCGAGGAGTAGATGGAAATGGTTGGGCATGAGTGCCCAGGCATAGGACTTGAAACCCATGGCTGGCGCGATTAAGTCGAGTCGGCTGAGGAAACTGACCTTGTCGGCTTCAGTGTCGAAAATGTGTTCACCCCCGGCTCCACGTCCCATGACATGGTGCAGGGAACCAGGATAATCGAGGCGCGATCCGATTTCCATATAGATGATTGTGATCCAAATGGAGGGAGAATGCAACCCCTGGGAAATGAGAATCAGTCATGTACTTGCCCAGCATAGAGTTGCTGGTGCAACTCAAGCATCTCAAGCCAGGGCTGGGCCGGGGACTGTTAACGAGCCAGGCCGGCTGGGACCAGCCTGCCCTTCATCGGCTCGAAGCCTGGTATCTCTACGATCACATACTCGAACATCGGATTTGATCGGCTGTTGTCCGCATCGACCCCGTCATCGCAGACTCCGGGAGCGGGCCCTCCTCCATTGAGCCTGATCGATACCGTCCTGCCGGCTGGACAGGCTGAGGGACTGATCGACGCATCATCTCCATCAGCAGATTCATGATCCGACCCCGATCCTGGCGTCTGTGCGCTGAACCAGTTCCAGGATGCAAGCTGCTCCTGCCCCGTGGCCAGCCCGCATCGACCTGTAGCGGGAAAGGAATCGACAGCCTCGAGCAGCCAGTGATCATTCGTGGAGGGAACGATGATCTCAAAGAGTATCTGCTCCCCGATGCACGATAGGTTGAGTTCATAGTCGACATGGCTGGGAAAGTCGGCCGAGAGGGACGCCAGTATGGTGGAAAGTTCGCCCAGGCTGATCAACCTTATCCTGGCCACATCGCTATCCGGGGAGACATAGGCAATTATGCCTGAATTCGAATCGCTCATCCGCGCGACAAGCCCCAGGACATGCTTCATCGCAGTCCCTGAAGTCGAAACCTGAACATTCATCGATTCAGGCACCCAGGGACAGAGCAGCGCGCTGCAGGATCGGCCGGTCGATACTCTGACCTGCCCGCTGACAGCGTACCAGAAGTCCGATCCGCAGCAGGGAGTCCAGCCGCTCAGGTCGTTATCCTCGAAGTCGGTGAAAAAACACGAGGCGTGAACTTGTGCGCAGAATCCGCATATGGCGAAAAGGCACAGGAGCCTATTCATGCGCTTCACCTCCAGTTTCATGTTCTCTATTCTGTTGAGTAACTCTTGTCAACAACCGTGGATCGGGTAGTTCTGATCTGATGTCTGAAGACAGGAGAGCCAGCGAAAAGGGCTGTGGGATGATGGAGGAGATCTTCAAAGAGATGCCGCTTCCGAGGGGCTGGAAGGCTTTCGATCCACACTACTTGATGATAGTAGAGTTCATAAACCGAATGGCATCATCGCGCCGGGTGATCCGCGAGACGGCCGTCCACATCGACGGAATACTACAGATTTCGACCCGCTTATCCCTTGGAGTGTACCGACCGGTATCCGGGTTTCATACCAACCTGCCGATCAGCCTCCGGTTCAGGCTTCCAGAGCGGAATCCAAGAGGATCGCTTCAGCCCGGCAATCCACGTGGTTGGAGCAGCGTAACAGGAAGCAGGCCATAGATCAGCCGGAGCGAGCCTGGCTGAACGCGTTTCGCACATTTGCTGCCTGTCTGGAAACGATGCGCAGGAGCCGCCTCACAGCTTGTTCCTGCCGGTATGCCGTCGCCAGTTCGTCGATAGAGCGCTCGATTATCCCGCAGAGAGTCTCTGCCGTATCCAGTACGACACTCCTGACCCATCTGGCCCCCAACCCGCAATCCATGGACAGTTTGTCGAAATGCTTCGGGCCCGCTCCTCCAAGGTCGGAAGCCTCGCCTATCTTCAGAGCGGCATCTCTGGACAGACCAGGGTATGCCAGAGTAGAGACCATGTCGTAGAAGGGCGCCAGCCTCACACTGCCGTCGAGGCCGTGGAGAAGCGAGAGATTCTTCGCATGACCATCGGCATTTCCCAGCAGGAGGTTCATGATCTGCCACCGGAGCAGGAGTTCTTCATCCGGGAGGGGTTCTTCGCTGGCTTCCTGGACGAGGGTGAAGCACTGACGGAACGACGGGCCTCCATCAGCCTCGTATTTCATCGCCGACGGAAGGCCGAGGGCCTGGCAGAAATCCTCCTGGTGAAGGCGCACCATGCGACCGGAGACGGTGATACGGTCATATCTCTCGACGAGACATGCCTTTATCCCGCCAAGATCGACGAGCGTGGTCTGCACGACCGGCAGCCCGCAGCGCCTTGCCAGTTCCGACGCAAGGCATTCGTTGAGGGGGAGGTCGGCATAGTCCCTGTTCTCGAACTTAAGGATGTGCGAGGACGGAGCTCCATCCAGAGGGAGTGCAAACGCTCCATCCCTTACGGCGATCGGAATCTTGTCCTGCGCCCCTGCGAGGGATAATCTCACTCCCGGCGCCATCACCCCAGCCATCGCGCCATAGGTATAGGCCAGCCGCCCCAGTTCCACTGCATCGATCGGCTCGTACCTGTCCGGGCTGTCCACCGGAGGCTGTCCGGGCCCGATCCACAAAGCTCCGGCGCACTCGCCCCCTATGGCTCGCAGCAGTGCGAAGTCGTTCCCCCCGGAGATGCCCAGCTTCCTCGAGACCGCCTCTCGAACCATCCCTTCCGGAAGAAGGTTCGCGAAGAAGGCATGGCTGCGTTCGGACGGAAGCGGCGGGCCATCCAGCGGAAGGCTTCTCGATATCGGGAAGCGTTCTTCGGAATCCAGCCATTCCCTGGCATACTCGAACAGCATCATGCCCCGGCTGTCACTGTGAATCCGACCCACGAGCCTCTGTTCGAAGAAGACGTTCAGACTGTCCAAGGACATCGTCTGTCAGCCTCTCCGGGTCTTCGGTTCCACGCACAGATCGAGACCGAGCCTCCTGACCACCTGTAGAACCTTGCCGATCTCAGCAGTGGGCTTGCCGCGTTCGAGTTCGGAGAGGAAGCGGATGCCCACCCCGAGAAGGCCGGAAGCTCTCTCCTGCGTCATTCCGAGCGCCTTCCTCTTGCTCCTCAGCATCTTCCCCAGGTCCTCCGTCGTCTCTACCACTCCGAAAACTGGAGCCTCTCGCTCTGGCATCATCCACCTTCTTTCCCGTTCGGGAGAATATGACTTCATATCCCTCCCGTCAAGCAGATTCATCCCGTTCGGTATTGTTCTACGTCTGGGAGTTGAACAAAGACTGAATCATCCCGATCGGGATGGTGATCAATGAGACGACAGAATGCAATTATCTACATTGTCCCCAGCCGAGAAATGGCCCGGTCGGTAAAGACGATTCTGCCGGAAATGACCGTATCTCCGTCCAACGACATGCTACTGGAGAACCGGGATGATCCAGGCGGGATCCGATTTCCAAATAGATGGTTGTGATTCTATTGTAGTGAAAATGCAGCTCTGAAGAAGCGCAAAATAGTCATATATTTGTTCAGCAAAGAGTTACTGATGCAACTCAAGCATCTCAAGCCAGGGCTGGGCCGGGGCTGGGCCGTGGGCCGTGTCGCAAACACTGTCGCAAACCTGTCGCAAAGATCAGTTCCCCTCCGCCAATCGGTAGCACAGTTGGTGCGTTTCACCCTCGGTGACGATCAATCCCAGGTCCACCATCGTTTTCAGATCCCGCTGCAGAGACCGGCGGTTTACATCGGGGCATAAGCCCTCGAAATCCTTGATGGTCAGACTGCCGTGCTCCAGGATATGGGCGAGGGCTCTTGCCTGGCGGTCCGAAAGCATGTGCTCCTTGACCAGCATATCCCGTCGAATTGCCTGCTCACCGCGCTCTCTGACTTCGGCAAGCTGGGCAGTCAACCCCTCGACGAAGTATTCCAGCCAGACGGTCATATCCATCCCGTGCTCGCGGACGCTCTGAATAGCCCGATAGAATGCCGGCCGGTCCCGATCGTAGTATTCGCTGATCGTAAACAGCCGCTTGAAATCATACCCGGCCCGGTAGAGGCACAATGTCGAGAGCAGCCGGGATGTCCGGCCGTTGCCATCCAGGAACGGGTGGATATGCACGAGCTGGAACTGAGAGATGCCGCTCACCAGAACCGGGTGAATCGCCTTCTCCTTGTTGAGCCAGTACACCAGATCGGCCATCATGATCGGCACATCGTGCGTCGGAGGCGGTGTGTAGACTATCTCGCCGGTGACGGAATCGACCACATAGTTCTGGATTCTCCGGTACTCGCCTGGAGCAGCGGCTCCCCCGCGCACGCCATCGACGAGCCGTTTGTGGATTTCCCGGACCAGCCCCTCCGTGATCGGACCACCGTCTTTGACATACTCGGAAACGAACTCAAAGGCCTTCTTATAGTTCAGCAGCTCCAGAACATCGTCGCGATCGGCCCCGGGCACCAGCTTGCCTTCCAGGAGTCGACCGGCCTGATCCAGGGTCAGGCGAGTTCCTTCTATGTGCGTGGTGTGATGGGCTTCAAGAACCAGCGCACGGCGTCCCATCTCATTCACCCAGGCCTCGGACAGAGTCGCGGCATCCAGGAACCCACGGGCCCGCTCAATGCTAGTCAGGCCAGCGGTAATCCGGTTGGTGATCGTGAACACGGGATTGAATCCCCTGGTCATTCCGCCTCACCTCCGTTCCCGGTACAACTTGTAGATCCAGGGAGCTACACGGCGCCATTCGGTGATGAAGTCGATGGGAATCATAAGTCGGGCTCAACCTGGACATTAATCAGCAACCGCCAGCGCTTGTCATACGGCGCTCCCTCCACCGGTGCGCTCGGAACCAGCGCCGTCGTCTCGTTCACGACGCCCGCGACGTGCCTGGCAAGCTGAATCGCTCTGTCAGCCGCACCGATTCGCTCGAGTAGGAAGCCGAGTCGTTGCGCCCAGGGCACGGGAGATAGAGGAGCGAGCGAAGCCAGGGCGGCGGGGTCCAATTGCTCGGCAAGCTCAGCGAGGACCGTGGCGACGTTGTCGACGCCGCCCGAGTGCTGGGGGTAGCCGACGAGGTCGAACGCCGTGGCCTCCGGAGTAGAGACCGCGAGATACCCTCGTGGGGTTTTGAAGCTCACCGTTGGGACATCTGCTGCGTTTCGGCGGGCGACGAAGGAGACTCGTACCTCTCCGCAGGCGATAGAGGAGGCCGGTTTTGGGCCACCATGACCTGGAACACCTGAGGCTGCTGGTGGGCCGCGCCGTGGTAGCGACCGGCCGTCAGGAGCGCGGCATAGTACGATAGACCCAGATGTTGCATCAGTTGCGGAATAAACTGGTCGGCAGGCAGGCACCCGAGCCTCCGGTACTCCGGGGGCACCACGACATAGAATCCACGGTGTGGAGCAGCAACGAGCCCCTTGCTCTTAAGCCGGCGGATGGAGGAACGCGCGGCGATGACCGACACGCCAAGTCGATCCACCGCCTCCTTCATCGTGAAGTGGTACCGCCCCTGGGACGCCAGGTCGTCGATGACATCCACTGCCGCCATGGGTCGTTCCCTTCCAGAAATCACTACACCAGGATAACTCTGAAAGTTATTTTTGTCCAGTGAATCCTGAAAAGACACCCCGCCGGTTCAGCATGGTCGTCACGAACAGCCGCACGCCGAAGAGCCCGTTGTTACAAGTGGATTGTTTCAACCCGGCAACCTGCACGACAATGATACTAAGAACCAGGATGATACAGGCGATATCTGATTTTCCAAAAACAGATGGTTGTGATTTTATTGTAGTGAAAATGCAGCTCTGAAGAAGCGCAAAATAGTCATATATTTGTTCAGCAAAGAGTTACTGATGCAACTCAAGCATCTCAAGCCAGGGCTAGGCCGTGGCTTAACCGTGGCTCCCCGGCGAGGACTTGAACCTCGAACCTAGTGGTTAACAGCCACCCGCTCTGCCGATTGAGCTACCGGGGAACCGTGAGGCCAAGGACGATAGGCAAAGAGGGCCGTCTTGTCAATCAGAAAGACGGATTCCGCGTTGTGCCGACGATCCGGCCCGGACGACCCGCACCGGACTCAGCCGGTCTGTCTCGCGCAGTCTTCAGGAGATCCCGGGGATCGGCTCTCTTCTTTGCCCGCCTCGTCTCGATACCACTTCCGCCAAAACGAAGAGGAACAGTTCGGCGACTACCGTCAGGCCGCGCATCACTCCGGCGGCGAGCAGAACCTTTTCCTGCCCGAACACCGGGCCCAGCGCGGCGACAGTCATGGCTTCCCTGACTCCTATGCCTGCGGGCGAGAGGATGAAGAGTACTCCTGCAAGCCCACCGACGAAATATCCTGAGGAGGCGGTGAGGAGGAATCGAGGGAAAGTCGCGTCCAGCTGCGCTCCGAGGATCAGGGCGAAGGCCAGCCCGTGCAAGGTCGATGCCGTGATTGCGGACAGGACTGAAAACATGTGCCGTCCTGTCGTCGGAATCGTCTCGAGAGTCGGCCTTCCGACGAGCTTCATGACCGAGTTATAGGCCCTGGTGAAGAACCATGGCGACGAGACGACCAGGACGACTACCGCGAATATGGTTACCACGACTGGCGCTAATCCCGGAAGCACTCCAGAGAGCCAAGGCATGCCGGCGAGGACCATGAGGGCTGCGGATCCGAGAGTCAGCCCGTATTCGACGATCGTTGCCGCTACGATCCTTCCCCTGGGAACGCCCGGATATGATGTGAGCCTCACAGCCACCAGGCCGGCATTGCCGGGTATGTACCGGCCCAGAAAGGAGAGCAGCCAGGAACGGGCGTCCTCCCTCATGCCAACCCGCATGCCCAGACCGCCCGAGATCCCTCTCCAGGTCTTTATCCTCGCGAGATATCCCAACAGGACGGGAATGGCTGCAAGAGCCACCCGGCTGGTGGACATCGAATCCAATGCGCCTGAAAGCGCCGGTGCATTGCGGACAGCGTACCTCGCAGCGAACACGAACACCGCCGCGTAGAACAGGCTCTTCAGTATAACCGCGGTGCGTGTCTTCATCGGCCGACGCGTGGTACGCTCTGTACTGCCTTGAGACTGGCCAGGCAAGGCATCCAGGCCCACCACGGAAGCGAGAGCAGGAACTTCCGGAGAGGAGAGTCGAACGCACGAACGAGCGACATCTCCATGAAAGCCGCAGGAACATGGGACAATGCGATCCTGCGCTCTCCCGGCAGGCGATACCCGAATAGAGGTGCGATCGCAGCCCTGGTCGGGCCCCTGTCGTGCCATGCCAGTGACCGTTTCTGGGCTGAGATGACCAGCGATTCCGGGGCGTCGCGCAGAACTGCCCTGCCCTGGGAGGCGAAGGATTCCAGAGCCTCCCTACCTGGATCGGTCATTGCCAGGGCAATAGTCTTCTTGTTCCGGGAGTACTTCTCCATTCCAGTCCAGGCATCGCCGAAAGAGACGTCGGCGTTCATCCCGAGATGATCCCTGCAGCACAGGCAATGCATCCTGCAGTCCGCATGGAGGTTCTGGAACAGTTTAAACCCCTTCCAGAACGGGATCTCGACAAGAGTCCCGTCATCCAGGGCAAGTCTGCTCGATCCCCTCCATCTCCCGGAGCGGTATCTGAAGTCTACGGGTTTCCGGCCCCGGGCCCAGCGGCCGATCAGATGCCTGGCGAGAGAGATGCGGGTCGCATGTCCGCACCACAGGCACAGAACCAGCCCGAGTTTGGCTGCGAGGGTGGGCTCAGCTATCGCAGCCCGCCTTAGAGCCTTCGCCTGGCATGGGAGCACGACTACATCTATCGGCCCCGGCTCGTCGATCTCACGAAGGATCTCCAGAGTACGAGCCAGATGCGGAGTCCAACCATAGATGCTCCCTGCAGAGTTCAGAACATCTTCCGGCGTGCGGGCCAGGCGTGTCCCCAGGATCAGCCTGCCGTCCTCGATCCCGGAGAAGGCGACTATCGCGCCCTGTGACCGACCGCCCTCCATCCTGGCGGCGAGGAGTGATGTCACGAGCCCTCCTGATGCACGAAGATCCAGAGTGCGTGGATCGGTCGATAACCCGATCCTGACTAGAGGCCTGCAGCCCTGTGGCAGGAACCTTTGTGGAATGCTCCTGCCATGCCCGGCTTCTGGAACAGCTTGATTCATCAGAAGATCAGCGACGAAATCGAGCTGTGACTCGGAGCCCCGACGGACCGCGGCGAGCGAGGATGCAAGCGTTGCCGCCAGGGAGTCACGATCTGCGAGAAGACGAAGAGCCAGATCCGAAAGTCGTCCTGCGGACAACTCCCGGGCAGGGACCACCATGCCGCTCATCCCGAACGCATCCATCACCTCGGCGTACTTGTGGCTCCAAGCCGTGGCAACAACGGGAACACAGGAGGCCAGAGCGGAAACCATTCCGTGGAATCTCGACGATACCGCTATCGCACAGCCGCCGATGAGTTCCCTGAGTTCCTCCGGCCCCTTCTCCTCGAGGTGAGTCTCGACATCCCCGTCCTGCCCGATTGCACGCAGGATCTCGCTGCAAATTCCGAAGTCGTTGTTGTGCGAAACCGCGTCCGGCCCGAGATTGCTGTGTGCAATCAGCACGATCTTGCAGCCATGATCCCGGATCATGCTCCTGCAGAAACCGGCCATCTCCCCTGCGTAATCAATGCCGAGCGCGACGCATTTCCTGCGCATCACTTCGCTCGGGATGAAGGCTATCCTCGGCGGGCCGCCGCTCCCGGCCCGGATCTGAGGGGAAGGCAGAGTGAAGGCCAGGTCCGTGGCAACGCCGGAATGCCCGATTCCGGCCGAGTCGAGATGGGAAGCAGACACCGGGCCCCTGGGAAATACCGCAGCAAGCCTTGGAAGCAGTAGACGCGCCGCCGTCCGAGTGAAACCTCGCCCCAGCGGGCCGAATGCCTGGGAGAGCTTGACCACCGGTATCCCGAGGAGAAGCGGAGGCAGCAGACAGGCAATGTTGTATGCCAGAGCGGGAGTTCTCCCCTGCACGAACGAGATACCGGACAGGTCGAGGATCAGGTCGCACGACAGCATTGCCCCGAGGGGCTGGTAGAGGCGGACGAGAGGCGATGCAGGGAGGCGCAGCCTGCGTAGGATATGGAAGGCAAAGGAAAAGGCGGGAAGGATGATTACCGCGTGCAGAGGCGGAGCGGGCACTATCTTCAGGTTGTCGAACGTATTGCTCTCACGATCCCGACGGGGGTACGGGCTGAACAGCAGGAAACCTGATCCGGCAGGCAGCCTCCTTGCAAGGCCGGCAATGACAGCAGAGGCCATCGCCGCAGCTCCCTTGTTGCCAGTGAGGCTGGCCGCCGTGAGGCCGATCCTGAAGGGCTCTATACGATTCTCAGTCATCGCCGGGGGCCTCCTTCGCCAATGCTGCATACCTGCCGGCCAGCTCCCGAACGACCGGAGGAGCCGACGGATCGCGAGCCGCTGCGGAGTAATACCCTGCGGCGAGGCCGAACTCCGATCGATGCCCAGCCAGCGCTCCCCTGTAGTAGTCTATCCTGCCGCCCCAGCCGGTATCGACCAGGAGCAGGAGCCCGGCCCAGAGTACGATCGGGACGAATCCGGCAGCCGAAGGCTTCATGCCCTTCCTCCCTGCGATCAGCCACGAGAGAAGCGCCGAGGCCGCGAGCACGCACGATCCGGCCGCCCCGGCCAGCCACAGGGAATGATGCCCGTCGAGCATCATCCTGATGCCGATGTTCCACTGAGGCAGGGGTACGGGCTGCTCGACCGGGTGTACGGGCTGATGCACCTCGCCCAGGAGCCCGACAAGCGCCTGGAGGATGCCCGGCAGGACGAGGAGCCAGGCGCAGAAGGCCCGCTTCGAGCCGGCGGATGCGAAACGATCCAGCCCGAGGGCGAGGAAGGGGATGATCGGGATCAGATGCCTGGGACCGAACGCCCAGCCTCCCGAGGGCATGTAGTAGGCGCTGAACAGGACTACGTAAATGCACACGAGGAGCGGTCCGGGATCGCTCCGCAGCGTCTCGCGGAAGCTCCTCCCCGTGAAGAAGCCCGCGAGCCCGGCCGCGGCCCAGGGCATGTAGAAGAAGAGGCCGCGCTCGGGGGATACGGTGAGCATTTTCAGCGACCGCAGATTCGGCGCTCCGAAGCCGAACAGCCCATTGGTCATCCCCTCGAACGCGGTTGAACTCTCGAGGGAGTAGCCCATCCTGAAAGGGCCTCCGAACGCCAGCCAGTTGTGGGCGAGCTGAGGAATGAAGGCCAGGACCATCAACGCCGTCAGTCTCGCCGCACTCGACGGAGACCATGATGCCCTGCGCCTGTACAGGAGAAGTACGGCGAACGGCACGATTACGGGGAACTCCAGCGCGCAGGCCAGGGCTCCCGTGATGTCCGCCGGGGCGTACCGACCGCGGGTCTGGAGGGTGAAGCTCGTGAAGAGGAGTGCGGCGGCCGGAACATGGGAGTAGAAGAGGCTCGAGTATGGTAGAAGGATGCTGCCTAGACCCAGGGCCAGTGCAGGCAGGATTCCGCCTCCGGTCATTGATCCTAGGGCCAGCAGGAGCAGAAGGAAGCAGCCTCCGACCAGGAGCTTCTCTGAGACGAAGCGGGCTGGATCGACCAGTATGCCTTCCGGCTCGTCCGGCTCCCCCGCGCCGAGCGCCGAGGACGCCAGGCATATCGGTACTGCTGCAATGGAGAGCAGGACGGCCTTGTCGCAGTAGCAGCGGCCGCCGGCCGATGCCTTGTCGTTCGTCAGGAATCCGTACCTGTCGATGTCGAGAACCCCGCTGTCGCAGAGCCTGCGGGTCAGGGCCCAGCGGGTGACGACATTGTCGTACGGATAGGTGTGAACGACGACAATTGAGAGCAGAACGGCGACAAGCAGAGGAAGAATATGCCTTCTCAGAACGGCACCTCCCGTCGTTGATCGAAGAATAGCCCGCTCGAACCGGTGGTGCCAGTCCGGCATCAATCGAGCTATCTTCCGGAATCGCAACGGGAGGTCATGATGACAAGGTTTCCTGCGGCTCTTCTGGTCTTCGCGAGGATTATGCTTCTATGGGCTGCATTCCACGGAGCCGGCGCACTCCTCGAGAGGCCGGTCCGGAAGTACCTGAAGCATATGCCGGGCCCTCCCGTGCTATGCGGAATGATGGCCTTCCTGCTCATGGCCTTCGTGCTATCCTTGCTGCACCTGTTGGATGCGACCTTCATGGCGACCCTCATCGCGGTGGCAGGACTCCATGGTATCGTCCGGATCGCTTCGGAACTCCGCCAGAAGCTCCGTACAAGGAAGCCATGCAGACCCTCACCGCTCGGCGTTCTGCTCGTTCTGCTGCTGATGGTCCTGGTTCCCAGCACGCTTTTCAGGGCTGCCAAGCCGCAGGACCACTCCGATCCTCTCATCACATACGCTGTTCAGCCGGACAGATGGCTGGAGAAAGGTCACATCTTCTTCCTCGAAGAGACCCGCTTCTCGGCCATGCCCCTTCTCGGCGAGACGCTCGCGCTGTGGCCGGCGTCGATGGCGCTGCCGGGCATATCAGGCTTCGAGGGGATCGACTCGGACAGACTCGAGATACGGATGGACAGAATCAGCCTGCTTCAGGTCTTCCAGATGAGCCTGCTCATAGCATCCGTGCTGCTTGCGGCAGGAGTGTTCGGACTGGGGGCCGCAGGCACGCTGACCGCGCTGACCGCGGTGATGGCCTCGAACATGCTCACGGGCTGGGGATCGCTCGCCAAGGTGGACATGACTCTGGCCTTTTTAGTAACGGCGGCCATGGCCGTACCGGCCAGGAAGCTGCTCTCCGGAGGCGATGGGGCGGGGCTGTGGCCGTTCGTGCTTTTCGGGGCGGTGCTGGCGGTGAAGATGACGGCATGGATACTGCTGCCCTTCTTCCTCGTTCTCGTGACGGTTTCGGAAAGGATCGACTGGAGGCGCCTGTGTGCGGGCCTCGCGGTCATGCTGGCGCTGCCGGCCTGCTACATGGTGCGGACATTCATCCACACCGGTTCCCTACTCTATGTAGGGCCATTGAGTTTTCCCACCGCGACGGGAGAGTGGGCATGGACCCCCGTTCCCGTTCTGGACGCTCTGTCTTTCCGCGAGAGTCCCGGGCTGATGGCCGACCTCGGTGACCTGTCGCTCGCCTGGGACTATCCGCTCATGCTGCTGACCGTGGGTTTCGCCTCGATGGCCCTGAAAAAGGAGGGCAGGCGGCGAAGGACGATTCTCATGGGCGTGTTCGGGGGCTACATGGTGCTCGCCTCGATACTGCTCACGCCCACCGTCTGGAGCGCCAAGTACACGCTGATGGCCCTTCCGCTCATCGCTGTCGCAGGCGCCTCGTGGTGGCCCGCAGGGTGGAGAGGGTTCGCGTTAGGGCTTTGCTTCGCGGGGGCGGTTTCGGCAACTTCCGAGATGGCCGCCAGGTTCCGGTTCATGACAGGATTCATGCGCTCGTCCAGAATCCTTACCTACGACACGGACACATATCTCTCCCCGAGAGGCATCCAGCTCATAGCGAACGAAACCCTTCCCGAGGGATCGGTCATCCTCTCCCTTTTCTCGGATGAGAGATACCACTCCGACTTTCCGGTCATCTGCGCCCGCACCCATCCGCGTGCGAGGGGCCTTTTCCTCGCCGGACCGCTAGAGGATGAGGTATCCATTCTCCGGGAGCTGGGCGTGACGCATATATGCTTTGTGAGAGGCGATCCCATGGGTATGAGCACGGTAAGCCTCAACTACTGGAGCCCTCCTCCTGACGCGGTGGATCCGTCGGACTCGCTGGCCGTCCTCGGCGGGCAACCCTCCTTGTTGCATGAGGTGGCGGGCGACGGGGTGTACATCCTGTGCCGGGTGGACTATCCGGGGTAAAAAAGAGCGGCGGGCCGGAGGCCCGCCGCAACGCACCCGATCGTCGTGTCAGCTACTCGCTCTGCCAGCTCATGATGCCGTCGATGATGCTCCCGTGCAAATTGGTGCCGGCAGGGCAAGGAATTGTGTATGTAGTTGCGGTAGCTGTGATGTCGTAGATACTGTCAGCTGTAGGACACTGGGTGACGTCGGCGTTCCCCATCATGTCGCTTGAGGCAAGATTGGCTACAGTGGTGTAGGTTTCGTACTTGCCGTAGTACATGGTCTCGGCCGAAGCCAGGGAACGCATGTTGCTGCGGCAGGCGGCCTCCTCGGCCTGGTCCCTGACCGTACCGAACTTGGGGATCGCGATGGCGGCCAGGATGCCGATGATCACGACGACGATCATGAGTTCGATGAGGGTGAAACCTTTCTTCATTCCAGTATCTCCTTTCGAGGGTTTGGGCACTTTCGGCAATACATGTAGCAACAACCGTGCCAGGACGCATCGGATGCCTAGATAATACACACGGGGAGAGGATTTGCGCAACCCCGGCCCGGATGGGAGCCGGCATCCGGCCGGGCCGCCGGTTTGCATTATGCAAGCCTCAGAGATCGGTGAAGAACTCCCTCTGCGGGTTGTTCCGGATCGTCATCTCCATCAGCCTCGCCACGAGGACTTCGCGCGGAGTGCCCGGCCCTCCGGCTTCGTACAGGCCGCCGGAAGTGTCCAGGTCGGGGTTGTAGCGCCTCGCGAGCCGTTCGAACCAGGGCGAGAAGTTGCCGGTGGAGAGCAGCACGACGTCCGGGCGCAGATCCCTGGCGTACTTCTCCATCCAGCAGCCGTAGAGCAGATCGTTGTCGGAGAGGAAAAACCCCGATTCCAGCGGGGCCGAGCCAAGCAGGCGCCGGATTTCCGGCTCCTGGTCCGGCAGAGGGTCGGCGCGCTCCGCCAGCGAAGCGGAAGCCACGGCGGCCGATATCAGCAGCGAAGCGACCGTGGGCAGGCGTCGGAGGGATGCCGAGGCCAGACCGCAGAATGCAAGCAGGGTGAGCCAGGCCGTCTGCGAAGTGCCCGAGGCCATGGGGTTGATGAAGACTACGAGCAGGAGGTCGAGCGCGGCCAGGGCGAGAAGGGCCGCCAGCTCACGGCCGCGGCTTCTGAACAGGGATACGGCTCCGATGGCGACGGGAAGGCAGAAGGCGGGCCAGAGCATCCCACCGACAGTTCCGAGGTGCCTGGACAGGGCTTCCGGCGAGAACCTGCCCATCGAGGCTCCGTACACCTCCCTGTACCCCGAGGCGCTCACCTGACGGAGAAAGCCTTCGAGATCCCCGGGCGTGCCCCAGTCCACCGCGCAACCGGCCGCCGACATGACGGGGAGCGCGAGGTAGAGCGAGGCGCCGGCGATCAGGAATACCGCGGCGGTCGCGATGCCATGACGGCGGATGCCGGATGCGGCCGGAAGGAGGACGCCCCAGGGGTGAACGGACAGGGCGAGGCCTGTGAGGTAGCCGGTCAGCGGGGCTGAAGCCGTTCGCATCGAAAGGGCGATGCTGAACAGGAGGAACAGCGGACCGTATGCGTCCCAGGCCAG
>LKHC01000016.1 GCA_001618605.1 Candidatus Fermentibacter danicus | reverse complement strand
GTGACCACCCCCTACACGCTGTTCCTCAACCCGGACGCCCGGATCGACCGTGCTTCGCTCGGGATGCTGGAGGAGAGGCTGCGTGTCGAGCCGTCCCTGGCCGCGGTCCAGCCTGTCATCAGGGCCTGGGGATGGCCCGGGGTCACGGCGAGCAGGGGCATCGGCATCACTTCGTTCTACGAGGGGTTCGACCTGGGATTCATGCGCTTCGAGCCCTGGGCAGGCGTGGGGGCGCCTTTCGGAGCCCCGGGGGTGACCGCGGCCGTCTCCCTATGGAGGACGGAAGTGCTCCGCTCGCTCGAAGGCTTCGATCCGGGGATCTTCATGTATTTCGAGGACGTGGATCTGTCGATCCGTGCATCCATGAGCGGATGGGGCTTCGAGGTTCTGCCCGGGGCGACCGCGCAACACATGGTCGGGACGGCCAGCGGGAGGGCCCGGGCGGAAATCTGGGAGCTGGAATCGTCGTTCAGGATAGCCATGAGGTTCAGCCCCGACCGGGCGGGCACCGTTCGCAGGTTCCTGATGCGGGAGATCCGGTCCGCAGCCGCACTCCGCAGGCCAGGCAGGGCGCTGAGGCGATTCGCGAGGCTGTTCGCGGGGATCGCCAGGCGGCATCGCAGCACCGGAAGACCCTTCATCCCCGCGGCGATCAGGCCGGCGGACCTGCCGACCGAACGCTCCCTGCGACAGTTTCCGCTCGAGCCCGGCGG
>LKHC01000015.1 GCA_001618605.1 Candidatus Fermentibacter danicus | reverse complement strand
CTGAATCCGCACGGAGGCTGCTGCGCACCCTGGCCCCCGGGCTTCCATGGGCGGCGGGGGCCTGCATCGCCCGTGCACTGGCAGGCGGCACGGCGTGGGAATGCGCAGCCTTCGCCGCATCCGCCCTGGCAGCCATGTCCACGGCGGCATCCGAATCCGTCCGGGTTCTGTGCGTCATGCTGCTCTCGGCCGGCCTTCCAGCCGGACGGGAAGGATCGTTCCTCCTTGCGGCGTCTTCACTCGTCGGGCTCGTATCCGCCCCCGGGTTCTCCGCCAGGGCCCTCTTCGCGCTCTCCATACCCATGGCCTTCGCATCCACCGGCAGCGGGCCCGTGGCCGCGCTGTCCGCCGTGGCGGCGTTATCGGCGCTTCCGGAACGCAGGGGCGTCAGAGCGACGCTTTCGGTCCTGGGCGTGATCCTCGCGGTCTGCGTGGCCGGCCCCCAGCTTCCGGATGCCGAACAGGAGAGGATCATCCCCGAGAGGATCGCCGATCGCACCGTCCGATGGGACCGCTTCCACCTGGACCGTTCCAGGCCGACCGCCCTGCTGAGGACACCGGGCCTTCAGGACGGAACGGTCGAGATCACCTTCGAAGCCGGGGGAACCAGGGACTCGATGCCGGTGGGACTTCTGTTTGCAGGCGAGGCCGTCCTTGCAATCCCCCCCGGCCGGAGCGAGGCCGTCCTCCCGACGGACGGCGATTTCGTGGAGATAAGGCTCGTCAGGCCGTTCAAGCCGTTCGAGCATCCCATCATACATGTCCTGGAGGCGTTCGCGCGCGATGAGGGATAGAGCGGCATCGACCCTGTACGGTCCCGCCCTGTGGGCCGCAGGCGCGGCCGCCCTCTTCCTGTTCTGGCGGCTGACCGGCATGCCCTCCCCGGGGGTCGCAGGCAGGCTCATTCCTCTGGCATGGCTCCTCGCCGGTCTGATCTCGCCCGCGCGCAGGCCCGGAGCGGCCGAAGCCGTCTGCGGCCTGCTCTGCCTCTTCTCCGGCTTCTTCTGGGCTTCCTCCGCCGCGATGCTCGCCGTCTCGATGGCTTCCGCAGTCGCCGCCACGTTCCCGGCCATGCTGGAATCGGCCTCGAAGGGCGCACGCGGATCGTTTCTCGCCCTGCTGCCAGTCGCCCCGCTGATCCTCCTCACGGTTCCGTTCACGGGGGACGAGCCCACCAACGCCGCGCTTGCCGAGAGCATCGTCCTGGACGGTGATCTCGACATATCGAACAACCTGAGACAGATGGACAGATGGGCCTCGGTCTACCCGGCGTCAGGAGAACCCGCTGCAGGAATCGCGCATCAGCAGCCTCTGTTCCCCTTGCTACTCGTCCCTGGACTGGTGGCCGGGATACCCGGATTCAGACTCGTCCCGCTACTGATATGCGGCCTTGCGGCATGGCTGATATCCAGATGCGCCTCCAGCTCCGGCGGTACCGCGGGGGCGGGCGGCACGGCGCTCCTGCTCATGCCGGGGATGGCCGCGGCCGGGCTTGCCTACCCGGACTGGGCCGCGGCGTGCCTAATCGCCGCCGGAGCGCTGGCGGCGGGCGGCAGGCGCCCGCTGGCCGCCACGGCGGTGATTGCGGCGGCTCTCGCCCTGCTCAAGATCAGATACGCCCCGGCAGGCGCCGGCCTGCTCATCGCCGTGCTGATCGGACGGAAGCACAGGGGACTGCTCGCAGCGATAGTCGCCGTCGCGGCCGGCATCGCCCTCTTCCTCCTGGTGGACCTCCTCGTCCTGCGGGGAGGCATCTTCTGGGTCCGATACGGGAACATGCAGTTCCTCGGCACGCTCTTCTACCGGACCACCTCCTGCTGGCGGGACATCGCAGCCTTCCCGGTGAACGCCCTCCTCGACCAGGAGGCCGGTCTGCTCTGGCGCGCCCCGTGGCTCCTCGTAGCTTTCGCCGGTCTCCCCTCGCTCGTCAGGGAGCGCGACGGCGCCGCTCTGCCTCTTCTCCTGTCGGGCATCCTGTATCTCGCCGGGCTGGCGTTGTGGACTCCGCTCGAATGGCATTCGATGCCCACGCCCTGCGGCAGGTTCTTCGTTCCGCTGCTTCCCCTCGCCGCCTGCGCCGCATCCCGGGCGCGGTTTCCCCGGGCGCTCCTCTGGGCCTCGATAGCGGCGTCCTCTCTCTACATCGCAATGCCGGAACTGAGGTTCAACTTCCTCGACGGCAGGGATGCCTTCTTCGAAGCCTTCGGAGACGCACTGCCCCGGAACGCGCCCCTCGCATTCCCGTCAATGGTGCGCCCGATCATCGCGGTGACGGCGGCATGGGCGGCGGTCTGGGCGGCGGTCTTCCTGCTCGCACGGCGCGGGAAGGGGAGAACCGCCCTCGCGCTCGCCGCGGCGGCGATCCCGGCGGCGATCCTCTCGACGGGCGCCTTCGACGGCTTCTACGAGGCCGAGGATCTGGGACCGGACTACAGGATCGGCTGTCTGCCCTACCCGGAGGCCAGGGATCCCCGCGAAAGGCTGGGCTGGTACGGATCGAGCGAGCGGCTTCTGAGGCTCGCCCCGTCCGGTGACGCGGTGCTGATTCCGGTGGTGGCCGGAGAGGGCGACACGACACGGGTAGAGATCGCCCTGAGAGCCCACTCGACAGGCGGGGAGCCGCCCGTGATCCGCGCAACCCTCGGCGGCCTCTCATCGTCGATCGTCCTCGAGACCCGGCCGGCGGAGGCGCCTCTGTGGATCAGAAGGCTGAAAGGCGACGACTGGCTGCCCCCGCCGGGGCCGGGAACCGTTCTCGACACGCTCGTTTCCATGGACATCCAGGACGGAGGCGGACCCGGCGTGTTAATACTGTCCTCATGCGGTGAAGACCGTCCAAATGAGGGTGTATTTCTCGATTGGATAAGGGTGTCCCGGCCGTGAATCCCCGCCTCGACGTCGTAATCCCCACCCGCAACGGCTACGGGCTGCTCTCCTCATGCATCACGCGCCTCCTCGAGGACGCCGGAGGCATCGATCTGCGGATAATCGTCGTGGATGACGGATCGGAAGACGGCACCGTCGAGCGTGGCGGCAGGGAGTTTCCTTCGGTCGAGTTCGTCCGCAACGAAGGCGGGCGTGGATTCTGCAGAACCGTGAACCTTGGCGCGGCCGGTGCAAGGGACGGGCTGCTTGCGATACTGAACAACGACGTGGAGATCATGCCCGGTTCCCTCTCCCTGCTCGTCTCCGCGATCGAAGACGCGCCTCCGGGGGTTTATTCCGCAATGCCGCGCATAGTGCGCAACGACGGCTCCGACGAGAGCCTGCTCCGGTGCAGGTTCGAGCGTGGCCTCGCAGTGACCGGGCCCGGAACCGGTACGCCCTACCCGTCGGGCGCCTGCTCCATATTCAAGGTGTCGACATGGAGACGGCTGGGGGGGCTGGACACGCGGTACGCCCCGATGTACTGGGAGGACGCGGACCTGGGCCTTCGTGCGGCCGCCCTGGGTCTGGAACTCGTCCGCGTGGAGGAGGCATCCGTTCTACACAGGCATGCCGCGACGGCCGGACACGGGCGGGGCATCATGCGGCTCCGTGAACGGAACCGGTTCATCCTGATGGACGCCCACTTCCGGAGCAGGCGATTCGAGACCGCCATGTGGCTTCCCTTGCATGCGGCCGTCTCCATCTTGCGCGGCCGAACGGAATTCCTGGGCGGCTTCGCGGACTATCTCGCATGGAGGAGGTGCAGGAACTGAGAGGATCCCGGCGGGAAGGCGGCCACGGATTCATGATGGGCGTCGAGCTGCTTCTGGGGCTGGCGCTCGGGGCGGCCTCGGCCGCGACTCTCGTGGCCGTGCTGATAGTTTTCCTGCAGGAGATGAGGCTGGAGGACGAACGCCGCGAACGCGGGGCCATCGTTGCCGAGGCCATCGCTTCCAGGGCCGCCGGCGGCGCTTCGGCGGCCGAAATCGAAAACCTGTTCAGAAGGTACGAGATATCCGGGATCGCAACGGAAGTGGTGCTCCTGGATTCGGCTCGGGCCGCCTCCTTCGTCCCGCCGTCCGGGGGGCGCGGCGACTGGTTCGTGAGGACTGCGAACGAGGGCGTTTCCGTTGCGGTGAAGATCCCGCCGGTGGAGCGGGGGGCCTCCGGCTTCCTCATGGCGATCCTGGCCGCGATGGCTGCAGGCCTGATCGTCCTTGCGCTGTCCTTCCCCGCCTATGTTTCGAGGAACCTGACCGGACCTCTCAGGGCCCTGCTGGCTGACGCAGGCAGATCGGGCGCCGGCGACACCAGCAGCGCGAAAGCGGCCGGTGCCTCCTTCTCCAGGCTCGTCGAGATGCTCGCCCGAAGGGACGAGGAACTGGAATCCCTCCGGGCGAGTGCCGAGCGCAGGGCCGACATCGCCGAAGCAGGCGCCTCGGCCATCACCGCAGCCATCCATTCGCCCGTCTTCACCCTCGACGGCGGCGGCTGCCTGGTCGCCTTCAATCCCGCTGCGGGCGCTCTGTTCGGCATAAGGCAGGACGACATAGGTCTGCATTTTCCGGGGGACAGGACCGGGTTCGGCGCGGCGGTGGCCCGCGCAATCGGCAGGACGAGGGGCGGCGGGCCCGACTTCGAGGACTTCGAGCACTCCGAAGGCGAGCCCGGCCGTGAGAGGGTCCATGCCGTCTCGGTCAGCCGTTCGGCGGACGGGATGCTGGTCGTTCTGGCCACGGACATCACGAAGCTCCGCACCCTCGAGCGGAGGCTGGCCGAGGAGGCCGTCTTCGCCGGCCTCGGAACGGCTTCGGCCGGAATAGCCCACGAGATGGGCAACACGCTCTGTGCGCTCTCGGGATTCATCGATCTGCTCGCAAGGGGGAGGACCGACGGGCGGACGGAGGAACTCATCTCGGAGGCACGCGCAGAGGTCGAATCCGCCCTGAGTATGATAGATTCGTTCAAGATGCTTTCCCGCATACAGGGGGATGGGCTCGCGAGGATGGACGCCGAAGCCGTCGAGCGGGCGGCGGCCTCCTGGTGCAGGCAGATCGGCGGCCCTCTCTCCATTGCGGGCGGCGTCGGCAGGGGCCGGGTGGCCATGAGCCCCGAACTTCTGGAGATGGCGGTGGTGAACCTGCTCCGGAACGCCCGCGAGGCCGATCCGGCCGGCTGCATCGAACTCGCTCTCTCGGACCGCGGGGGGCTGTTGTCGATATCGGTCTCGGACAGGGGGCCCGGGCTTCCCGAGGATCCGTCGGAAGTCCTCCAGCCGTTCTTCTCGACCAGGAAGGATCAGGGCCACATGGGTATGGGCCTGACCATCGCCCGCAGAATCGCCCTCGCGGCCGGGGGCGATCTGACGGCGCGGAACAGGGAGGGCGGCGGAGCCGTTTTCGAGATGACCCTCCCCATCCTGGAGGAAAGCGGATGAAATCACTCCTGCTGGTCGAGGACAGGCGCGGAATGCGGGCCATGCTGACCACGGCGCTCCGGGAGGACGGCTGGGACGTCACCGCCGCATCCGACGGCCTCGAGGCCATAGCCCTCGCTCCGCAGGCCCGGTTCGACCTGGTTCTCACGGACGTATGCCTGCCGGGGGCAGACGGGCTGGAGGTGCTCGCAGCCTTCACCAGAGCGAGGCCGGGCGTGCCCGTCATACTGATGACCGCCTTCGGAACCATCGACCTCGCGGTGAAGGCCATGAAACTCGGAGCGAGGGACTTCATAACCAAGCCCTTCGAACTCGCCAGGCTGACGGCCCTCCTGGAGGACTGCCTCCCGGGAGCGTCGAAGGAGATGATCGGCGGCGACAGGGTCTTCCTCGAGGCTCTGGACCGTGCGGAGAAGGCCTCTCGAAGCAACCTCAGCGTCCTGATCCTCGGCGAGAGCGGAACGGGCAAGGAGCTGCTCGCCAGAAGGATACACGACATGAGCGACAGGAGCGCCGGGCCGTTCATCCCCGTCAACTGCGCGGCAATTCCATCGGAGCTTCTGGAGAGCGAACTCTTCGGAGCGGAGAAGGGGGCCTTCACGGGCGCCGATTCGGCCCGGCCCGGCAGGTTCGAGCTGGCGGACGGGGGAACCATCTTCCTGGACGAGATCGGCGATCTGGCGCCCGGCCTCCAGGGGAAGCTGCTCCGCGTACTCCAGGAGAGGACGTTCACCAGGATCGGCGGCGCGGAGCAGAAGACGGTCGACGTGCGGATTCTCTCGGCCAGCAACAGGGATCTGACCTCGGAAGCCTCGGAAGGCCGCTTCAGGCCGGACCTTTTCTTCAGGCTCAACGAGTTTCCCGTGTCCATTCCCCCTCTTCGCGAGCGGAGAGGGGACATCCTGAGGCTGGCCGGACATTTCCTGGCGGAGGCCGGCAGGGCCGGGGAGCCGCTCCCGCCGGACGGCGCCGCCTGCCTGGAGGCCTACAGTTGGCCCGGAAACGTGCGTGAACTGAGGAGCATCATACACAGGGCGTGCGCGCTGGCTTCCGGGAGGCCCATCGAGCGCAGGGACCTGGAAATACCGGAAATCCGCGAGAGCGCCCCCTCGGGGCTCCTGGACGCCTCGGTGAAGGCGGCACGGGAGGCGGAGAGGGCCATCCTCGAGGAGACGCTGGAAGCCTGCGGATGGAACAGGTCCGAGGCTGCGAGGCGGCTGGGGGTGAGCAGGCGGACTCTCCTGAACAAGATCCGGGATCTGGGCCTCGTAGAGCCGGAGAGCTGACCCGCGGGGGAGCGGGTTTCATCCCGGCCGGTCATCGAGCCCGTGAGATGGCCTCCTGAACCGTGAACCCCGGATCCGACGCCACCGCGTCCATGACCCTGGCAGCGCCCTTGGCGGAAACGCCCTTCTCGAAGCATTCGATGAGAATCGAACCGACCCGCTCCTCTCCGAGGGCGGCCCAGTCGGCGCCGTCTCTCCTCGAGCCCCTCAGCCTGTCGGTCAGGAGCCAGGCGAGAGTGGCCGGGGGCCAGCCTACCTCGGGGCGCACCCTGTCGAACAGGTCGGCGGTCTCCCAGTTGATGAGCCTCCCGGCAAGCTGATCGGATACGCCCAT
>LKHC01000014.1 GCA_001618605.1 Candidatus Fermentibacter danicus | reverse complement strand
GGGAAGGGCCTGTCTGGTCTCAGGCGGCACGCCGTCGAAGGCTTCACATACCCGGATGACGATCTCCCGGGCGGAGGCCGCGAGATCCTCCCGGGGCCCGTGGAACAGGAGGACGGCATCCTCCGGGGATGCACCCAGCGACGCACGAAGAGCCTCGGAGGCCTTCGAGACACACGGCCTGCTCTCGAGGCAGGCGATAACCCTCACACGGCCGTCGATCTCGTCCAGGAAGGTCGTGCCGGGCTGGACGGGCCGGTCCAGGAATACGGCGAAGCCGGGAAGAATCTGTACGGCGGCCGTTTCACCCGGCGCGAGGTCGGCGATGCCCGCGGCCTCGATCTCCATCCCATCGAGAAACCGCGGGGAGGCGGCGAAGGAATCCCTCTCCAGGCCGGCGTCCGAGAGGGCCGACCTGATGTCGAGGAGGGCCTTCTGCCTGTATCCCTCGACCGTGCACAGGCGTTCGATCATTCCTATCCGCGGGACGCCCTTGATCTCGACCCTGGTTCCTCCCCTGATCGAGACGTTCACGTCCTGACGGACGGAGCCGATCCCCCTTCGGACGCGCCTGGTGGAGCGCATGACCTCGCCGATGAGCGCGGCTCCCGCAGCGGCCTCGGCCGGGGTGTGGAACTCGGGCTTCGTCGCGGATTCCACAAGAGGCATCGAAAGCCGGTCCGTTCGATAGAGGACGTGCCGGCCGACATCGTCGACCATCCTGCAGGCGTCCTCCTCCAGGCTGAGCCGGTGGAAGCCGAGGGTCCTGTCGAGAAAGGGGATGCTCCCGTTTACGCCGACGACGGCCGTTCTCTGGAACCCGGTCGGCATGCTGCCGTCGATGTAATGCTTCCGTGTGAAGTGGATCTCGTCCACGATGGACATGCCGAACATCATGGCTATCTCGATCGCCGATTCGACGGTCTCGGGATCGGCACTGAGGAGGTGGGTGCCATCCGTCTCGCAGGTGCAGACGCCGTCGTCGTCGTCGAGGAGGTAGTGGACCCGCTTCCGCGTCTCGAACTCCATGAGCGCCGTGCCGTCGTACTCACCGGACTCGCTCGGCATGGGCCTCATGTGCCCGGGCGGCCCGGAATCCGGTTCGTCGTTCCCGATCGTGGCGGGGCCCCGGCGGAAGAGCTTCCCGGAAGTGGCGAGCTGCTGGTGGGTTTCGAGCCCGCAGCGGAATCCCAGCTCGACGAGTTCGGAATAGTCGACGGCGCCGGATGACAAGGGGATGACTCCTTCCGATCCCGGGGAAACTCGAGTTGAACATACCAGCGCCGGCCTGTGGGTCAATAATCGCGATGCTCCCCGGCAGAGGCGCCGGGGATGGAACAGCCGCGCCCCGGCCGGGTAGGATTGCGGGGGACGGATGCACCCGGACCCGCTTCGCCGGGAGGACGGAAGAGGAAGTGAAGAAACGCGATCCGGGTCGATTGACCACCGGGAATCCCCCGGGTATGATCACGGCGTGAAGGTACATAGAGGTAGTAAAGGTNNCGTCCGTTTGCCGTGCACTGGAACACCGAAAGGAGCAGGGCATGAACATCTACATCAGCGGCAGGCACTTCGACCTTTCCGAAGGCATCAAGAACTACGCCAGGGAGAAGCTGTCCGTTATGGAGAAGTTCTACGACGGGATAGACGACATCCACGTCGTCCTGGAGTTCACTGCGGGAACGAACAACGCCCGCATCCAGGTGCGGGGGGATCGCCTGAAGATCGACGCCCGCGCCAAGTCCCACGACATGTACGCCGCCCTGGACGAGGCCATAAGCAATCTGGAGAGGCAGCTCCGCCGTTTCAAGGACAGGCTGCACAGCCATCCCCGCCGGGCTGGACAGGAGGATGTCAACGCAGCCTTCATATCTTCGGCGGACATCTGGATGCCCGCCGAGGGCTCGGAACTGACCGGCCCCCTGGTGATCGACAACATCGATTCCCTTCCCCGGATGACGACCGAAGCGGCGATGACCGAGTACGAGCTTTCCGGAGGGCACTGCATGCTCTTCCACAACGTCGACACATCCGCGATCAATGCGGTCTACCATGCTTCGGACGGTTCGAGCCGGGTGGTCGAGCTGCACCAGCAGGAGGAAGAGAAGATCTGAGATGAGGGACAGATACCCCGAACCCGGGGAGATGTCGGTCCGCAGGCTCGTCGAACTCATCGGGCAGAAGCTTCTCATAACTTCCGCAACCGGTGAGACGGGCTTCTCGCGTCTGGTCGGGAGTCCTGACATCAACAGGCCCGGGCTGGCCCTCACCGGATTCACACACAGGTTTCTGCACGACAGGATCCAGATAATCGGCGAGACCGAGATAACCTATCTGTCCTCCCTCGACGCGGACGGCAGGGTCCGGGCCGTCCGCAACCTCTTTCAGTTTCCCGTCTACTGCTTCATCGTCACCAAGGGGTTCGAACCCCCCGCCGAGATCGTGGCTGAAGCCGTCGACTCGGACTGCGCGGTGTTCAGATCCCCGCGCGACACCACTCCGCTCATCCATGACCTGACCGGATACCTCTCCGAGGTCTTCGCTCCCCGGAAGTGCGTACACGGGACTCTGGTCGACGTCTTCGGAGTAGGGCAGCTCGTCACCGGCAGGAGCGCCATAGGGAAGAGCGAAGCCGTGCTGGGCCTGGTCGAAAGGGGCCACAGGCTGATAGCCGACGACGTTGTCCGGATCAGAAGGACGGGCGAGGAACTCCTCGGCACGGGCGATGCGATACTGGGCAGTCACATGGAGATCAGGGGCCTTGGCATGGTGAACGTCCCCGTCCTCTACGGAATCAGATCCGTAAAGGACAGGCATACGGTGGACATCGAGGTCCGCCTCGTGGACTGGAACCAGAAGCCTGATTTCGACCGGACCGGTCTCGACCGCAGTTCCACGACCTATCTCGGAGTCAGGCTGCCTCAGATAATCCTTCCGGTGCTCCCCGGGCGGAACATCGCACTGCTGCTGGAAGTGGCTGCGATGACCTTCCTGCTGGAGAGACGGGGCGTTGATATTCCCGCCGAACTGGATATGAAGCTCATAGAGAGGATGCGGGAACCATCGGGCGGCTGACCGGGCCGTAGATCTGGAGCCGAGCTTGTATCAGAAAACGGTACTTGTACCCAACCGCCTCGGGGTTCACGCGAGGCCTGCAGCGCTGATAGTCAAGAAGGCCGCGCTCTTCGACTGCGACATCACGATCTCGACCGGAGTCGAGGAGGTGAACGGCAAGAGCATAATGGGCGTCATGACCCTGGCCGCCGGCCAGGGCACCGAGCTTCTCATCTCCGCCTCCGGCGAGGACGAGGTCCCGGCCGTCGACGAGCTCTGCGCCCTGGTGGCCTCCGGCTTCGGGGAGGACTGACTTGAGCCGGTCCTTCGAGGGAACCGCGGCTTCCCCCGGAATCGCAATAGGTCCGGCATTTCTCCTGGATGTGGAGGAGCTGAGGGTTCCCCGCAG
>LKHC01000013.1 GCA_001618605.1 Candidatus Fermentibacter danicus | reverse complement strand
TTCCGTTCTCCTTCGGGGTGGTGGTGCATCGCCGGTTCGAATGCTTCCTGTCCGGCCTCATGAGCTGCCCCGTGGTCGTGTCCTTCGTGAGCGTCGCCGCCGGAATGGCCGAGCGCGAGGATCACGGCAAGGAGCCCCGCGGTCATTTCAGATCCTTCCTTCTGAACACCGCGATCGCCAGTGAGAGCATGAATGCGGTGTAGGCGAACCCGTACGCCGAAGCCAGCAGGAAATACGAGGTCGGAACCGGTATCCCGTGCGCCACCGGGTCCTTTATGTGGAACACCTCCATGCGGGGGAGGAGCAGCCTCAGGGCGTCGACAAGCCAGGGAGCGCCCGGGATGAGATTCGAGAGCTGCGCCCTGCTCATCTGGCATATGATGAACAGGAGCAGGGTCAGGGGAGCGTTCAGCGGCGGAGATGTCCAGAAGCTGAAGAAGAAGACGACCGCGAGCAGGAACCATCCCTCCGCCACGAGCAGGAGCGTGGCCGGGAGGAGGGCTTCCGGAACGTGGTATCCCTTCGCGGCCAGCAGGACCGCCAGGGAGACGCACCAGACCATGAGCGCCGCCGTCTGGACCAGCGCCGCTCCCAGGAACCTCCCCATGAGATACTGGGTCCGGGACAGCGGTACTGCGAGAAGGGGCATGATGGTCCTGGTCTCGCGATCACGGGGGAAGATGTTGGAGGCGAGGCCTATCGCGAGCAGAAGAGAGCCCATCTCGATCCCGAACAGCCCGAAGTCGACCATGAACCGGCCCTGTCCGGGCACGTCGAAGGAAGGCACGGAGCCGATGGCCGCCAGGGCGATGAGCGTGACCATGGCGATGCCCCAGAAGGTCCTCCGCCTGGTGAGCATCCTGATCGTCATCAGGGCGAACGAGTACACGCCCCTCATAGTGCCGCCCCCTGCCCGGTGGCGCTGAGGAAGACATCCTCCAGGGATTCGATGTGCCTCCCGACCTCCAGTATCTCTCCACCGCCGGCTCTGATCGAGTCGATCGCGGCCTGGAGGGCCTCAGGCTCCACCAGGGTCTCCACGGGCGCCGAATCAGGCATCCTGTGTAGTATCCTCTGCCTGTTCTGGGAGCTCAGGAGCTCTTCCATGGAACCCTCCCTGACCACCCTGCCTCCGGCGATGATGAGCGCCCTGGAGCAGACCGTCTCGATGTCGGAGAGAATGTGCGAGGACAGCAGACAGGAGGCGCC
>LKHC01000012.1 GCA_001618605.1 Candidatus Fermentibacter danicus | reverse complement strand
CCCGGTCATCCTGGTTTCGCGCGAACTCGATCCCTCCGTCGCCGCCGGCCTCAGGCGCGACCAGGTCCTCGGCTTCGCCACCGACGAGGGCGGCAGCACCTCCCATACCGCCATCCTGGCCAGGAGCATGGGCATTCCTGCGGTAGTCGCACTGAGGGAGGCCGCCGAATACATCCAGCCCGGCACCACCGTCATAGTGGACGGGATCCACGGCCGTGTGGTCATCGATCCCCAGGAGGACGAGATCGCGTACTTCACACGGCTCCGGAAGAGCTATGCCGAGATGGAGGCGGCCCTGGCGCTGAGCGCGGAGGAACCCGCCGTAACCGCCGACGGGATACCCTTCGAGCTGGCCGGCAACATCGAGTTCTCGCAGGAGGCCGACCAGGTGAGGAAGTACGGCGGCAGGGGGATCGGTCTCTTCAGGACCGAGTTCCTCCGGCTGATCTCGCCCGATGCGGACGACGAGGAGATCCAGTACAGGGCCTATTCCTACGCGCTCAGGGCGATGAAGCCCGATCCCGTCGTAATCCGTACCCTGGATCTGGGCGGCGACAAGTTCCCCGGCGCTCCGGAACTCCGAGAGCGCAATCCCTTCCTGGGATGGCGCGCCATAAGGATCTGCCTCGACAGGCCGGAGATCCTTCGGAAGCAGCTCAGGGCCATCCTCAGGGCTTCGGTGGAGGGGAGGGCCTGGCTGATGATCCCCATGGTCACGGAACTCGACCAGGTCCTGAGGACCAGGGAGATGATAAGGGACATAGAGAGATCGCTCGAGTCGGAGGGCATCCCGTTCGATCCGGCCATCCCGCTGGGAATGATGGTCGAAACCCCGGCGGCCGCGATCGGGATAGACATCTTCCTGCCCCATGTCGACTTCGTATCGATCGGTACTAACGACCTGACTCAGTACACTCTCGCGGTCGACAGGGGCAGCCCCTTCGTGGCCCACCTCTTCGATTCGCTGCACCCCGCCGTCCTGAGGCAGATCGACCATGTGGTCAAAAAGTGCCACGAAGCCGGCAGATGGGTGGGCGTCTGCGGCCAGATCGCCGGAGAGCCCCTGGCGGTGCCGATCCTGCTGGGCCTCGGCGTCGATGAACTCAGCGTGTCCATATCCCTGATCCCCAACATTAAGAAGATGATCGGAGCGGTTGATACGGGCGAGGCGCGCGATCTCGCCCGCAGAGCCCTGTCCGCCAGGTCCGCCCTCGAAGTGAGACAGCTCACAAGAAGCTACGTGCAGGGGAGGTTTCCGACCATCCTCCTCGACGGCCTTTCAGGATCGGAGGACTAGATGCATGCCATCATCCCGGTCGCCGGCATGGGGACCAGGCTAAGGCCGATAACCCATACGACCCCGAAAGCCCTCATACCCGTGGCCGGTCGCCCGGTGCTGGGGCATATCATCGACAGGCTGATTCCCGCCGGAGTCGACAGGCTGACCTTGGTCGTCGGTCATCTCGGAGACGCGATCGTCTCCTGGGTGCGCTCCGAGTTCCCTCTCGACGTCGGGTTCGTCAGACAGGAATCGATGGACGGGCTGGCATCGGCCGTAGCTCTCGCGGCCCCCCGCGTGGATGACGGACCGACCATGGTGGTCCTGGGGGACACCCTATTCGATGCTGATCTGAGAGACGTCGCACGGGGGGCGTGCAACAGGCTCGCGGTCTGCCCGGTGGACGACCCTTCGAGGTTCGGCGTCGTCGTATCGGAGGGCGGCGTTGCGGTGCGGCTGGTGGAGAAGCCTGCGGAGTTCGTGAGCGATCTGGCGATCGTGGGCATCTATCTTTTCAGGAGCGGACTGCGGATGATTCAAGCCTGCAGCGACCTCATCGGCGCCAATCAGCGCACGAGGGGCGAGTTCCAGCTCACCGACGCCATGCAGCTCATGATCGACGCAGGGGAGCGGTTCGAACTCTTCAGGGTCGATGACTGGCTGGACTGTGGAAAGCCCGAGACGCTGCTGCAGACGAACAGGGTGATGCTCGACAGGGTTGCGGGGGAGACGCCCCCCTCCAGCAGCGGATGCATAGTACTCCCGCCCTCCTGGATCGACCCGGGAGCCGGGATCGCCGACAGCGTGATCGGCCCCTACGCCTCGATAGGACCGGGGTGCAGGATACGCGGTTCCGTGGTGCGCAACACGATAGCCTGCGGCAGGAACACCGTCGAAGGCTCCGTCCTCGACTCGTCCGTCCTGGGGTTCGGCGCTTCGGTAACCTCCAGGCCGGCTTCGATCTGCCTGGGTGACGACTCAGCCGTCTCTCTCTGACTGCAGGGCCGTAATCTACGGCGCCGCGCTGGGTTCCCGCGGCGGGACCGGGGTTTACCTGTCCCGTCTCCTGGCCGGGTTCGCGGAGCTGGATGCCCCCGGCATAAGGGTGACCGTGCGGGGCGGGCTGATGAGCCCGCGTGACGCGCTTTCCATGGATCGCATAGCGGGAGGGTTCGCCAAGGCCGTCGACGAGTTCCTGCTTTCGCCCAGGGCGGCCTCCTCGGCGCGGGGTGCGCCGGTCCATCTGCCCGCCTTCTCCGGACGCCCGCCGTCGGGCTCGCCGGTGGTTCTGACTCTCCACGATCTGGCCTTCATGGCCCACCCCGCATGGTTCCCCCTGCTGAAGGGGCTCTATTACCGGCTGCACTTCCCGCGTGTCGCCAGGAGGGCGGATCTGGTCATGGCCGATTCCTCCTTCACCGCAGGTGAGGCCGTGAGGTTCCTCGACCTCTCTCCGTCCCGCCTCAGAGTCGTGCCCCTGTCTCCGGGGAGGAAGCTCCGGGGAAGCGCTTCGCGTGCGCGGGCAAGGTTCTGCGGAGGAGCGCCATACGTCCTGAGTGTCTCCACCGTAGAACCGCGGAAGAACATCCCGGCGCTCATCGAGGCCTGGAGAGGGGTCGCGGCCGTAAGGCCTGAACTGCGTCTGCTGGTGGTGGGACGCTGGGGATGGGGGCCGCGCAGCACCAGAGAGCTGCTCGAGAAGACCCCCGGAGTCGAGTGGGTCGGCGCCCTCGACGAAGACGGCCTGGCCGACGCCTATGCAGGAGCCGAGCTTCTTGTCTATCCTTCTCTGTACGAGGGATTCGGCCTGCCTCCTCTCGAAGCCGCACAGGCGGGTATCCCGAGCGTTCTCGGCCCGGCCGGGGCGCTGAAGGAGATATACTCCGAGAGTGGAGCCAGATTCTGCGGAGCCGCTCCTGATTCCATCAGGGACGCTCTGCTCGAGACGCTGGAAACGCCTGCCGATCCGGAGGCTCTGCGCGAATTCGCCGGACGGTTCTCCGACCAGGGCATGGCAAGGGCCGCAGCGAACATCTACACCGAGGTCGCAGGATGAAGATTCTCCATGTGTACAAGGATTTCTATCCCCCCGTGCACGGGGGTGTGGAGAGATACATCCACGACGTGACGGCGTTCATGTCCTCGCGGGGGCACGAATGCACCGTGCTCGTCTCGTCCGGCGGGCCGTCGGTGCGCGAGCGGCGGAGATTCCACGGAGATTGCGAGATAGTGGAGTCCCCCTGCCTGTGCAGAATACTGTCAAACCCCGTATGCCCGGGCCTGCATCTCGCAATGCGAAGGCTCCATGAGGAGAAGTCCTTCGATCTC
>LKHC01000011.1 GCA_001618605.1 Candidatus Fermentibacter danicus | reverse complement strand
TCGACGTACCCCACGTCGTGACGTATCACAGCGACATAGTCAGGCAGGCCGCCCTCGTCCCGCTGATCGAGCCCTTCCTCTGGCCGTTCCTGAAGAAGGCGGCCGCCGTGATCGCAACCTCGCCGGCCTATGTCGAGTCGTCGAGATTTCTCGACAGGCTCTCCAACGTGAAGGTAGTACCCCTGGGGGTCGATACCGGGAGGTTCAGCCCCGGGCCTTCGTCCGAGCCTCCGGGCTACTTCCTGTTCGTGGGCAAGTTCAGGCGCTACAAGGGGATTCCGACCCTGCTGGAAGCCTGGAAGGGGCTGCCGGGCGAGAGGCTGGTCATGGTCGGAAACGGCCCGCAGGATGAAGTCGTGAGAAAGGCTTCGAGCGATTCCGGCTCGATGATTGACCCGCTCGGAGAAGTCTCCGACGAGAGGCTCATCGAACTCTACAGGGGCGCCACGGCGCTTTTACTGCCCTCCACCGAGAGGTCCGAGGCCTTCGGCACGGTTCAGATCGAGGCGATGGCCTGCGGTACGCCGGTGATAAGCACGAGGATCCGCACGGGCGTGCCCTGGGTGAACGAGGACGGGACCAGCGGCATCACCGTGCCTCCGGGTGATGCGGAAGCGCTGCGCAAGGCCGTTTCGGCGATGTCGGACACCAACCTGAGAAACCGCCTCGCAGCCGGAGGGCTGGCCAGGGCCCGGGAGATGTTCGATCTGGAAAAGACCATGCTTTCGCTCGAAAGTGTCTGCCTCGATGCCGTCCGATGACGAAACCGGCATCGGGAGGCCCTCGGTGGTCTTCCTTGTACTTCTAGGGACCGCGCTCGGCTTCGCCGAATCGTTCCTGCCGAGGCCGATTCCTTTCATGAAGCCGGGCTTCGCGAACACCGCCGGTGTAATAGCGGCAGTGACGCTCGGTACCGGCGGCGCTTTCCGAGTGAACCTCACGAGGGCCGTCGCCGTCGCGATCGCTACGGGCACCATAGCCACGCCCGCCTTCGGAATCTCTCTGGCCGGCGCCGCCGCCGCCTCACTGGCGATGGGTCCGGCGGGGGGACTGGTGCCGGGGGCGCTTTCGGCAACCGGCCTGTCCGTAGCGGGGAGCGCCGCCAACATGGCGGCCCAGCTCACGCTTGCGTCCGTGCTTTTCCCGGGCCTGCCGGTCGCGTCCTTCGTCCCTATGGCGGCAGCCTGGTCTCTGCTCTCGGGCGTCCTTGTGGGAATCGCTTCAACGGGTCTGATGCGCTCCGGCCTTTTGACCGGGAACGGCTCCGGGCTTGTTCGGAAGCCTTCCCGGGGATAGATTCGAAAGTGTTCGTGGAGGAAAGTTGCTGAACAAGAGACCGCCCGGTTTCTGGATAGTGATGTCCCTTCTCGGAATGATCGCAGGGACTGCGTTCGGGGAGGCGGTCGCGGTTATACTGCCCGATACAGCGACGACTCTGCAGTCGTTCTTCGCCGGTTCGCTCGAGTTTTCGCTCGGGCCGTTCCGGCTGGATCTCGTCGTAATGAGGTTCTCGATAGAGGAGATCGCCTGCAGGGTCAACCTGATGAGCTTCCTGGGCCTGATCTTGGTCGGCGTCCTGTACAGGTGGTTCTGACCCTCCGGGGGGAGGTGTGCCGTGTTCCGTCCATCCCCGCTCGAGATTCTGCTCGTCGTCGTAGCGCTTCTGCTGCTTTTCGGAGCGAAGAGGATACCTGACATAGCGAGATCTCTGGGCCAGGCCCTGAAGGAATTCAAGAAGGGCATCAGGGACGGCATGGATGACTCCACCGGAGATCAGGGCGGCGGCCCCGCTCCTGGAGGATCCTGACCTTGGCGACAGTCAGCTACAGTGCGAGGGAGATCGACTGCAAGATCGTCTACTGCGGGCCCGGGTTGTCCGGCAAGACGACCAACGTGAAGGTGATCCACGGAGAGGTTCCCGCCGACAACCGTGGCAAGCTCATCTCGCTTGCGGCCGGCAACGAGAGAACCCTCTTCTTCGATTTCCTCCCGCTGGACACGGGTACGATCAACGGGTTCAAGATCAGGCTGCACCTCTACAGCGTCCCCGGACAGGCCATGTATTCCGACAGCCGCAGGCTGATCCTGCAGGGGGTCGATGGAATCGTCTTCGTGGCGGACTCCCAGAGGGACAGGATGGAGGCGAACATCGCCTCGCTGCGGGATCTACGGGACAACCTCAAGAACCAGAAGAGGAAGGGCGTAAGCCTAGTCCTCCAGTGCAACAAGCGCGACCTTCCGGACATCGCGTCCATCGAGGAGATAGCCGAGACGCTCGGGCTCACGAGGGTTCCCGTCGTAGAAGCGGTGGCCGCCAAGGGCATCGGCGTCTTCGAGACGCTTCGCAAGGTAAGCCGGATGGTCATAACCAGGCTTCATAAACAGTTCAAAGCAAGCGAGGGAACCGCCTGATGGATCTATCGGAAGCACTTGTCGATCTTCTCCTCGTGAGACTCGGAAGGGAGGAGGAGAAGCAGAGGGTCCTCGAACTCCTGGTCACCGAACTCCACATGACCCGGGAGGAGGCGAGGTCCTCCGTCGACGAGGCGCCCGTAGTTCTTCTCGAAGCCGTTCCGATGGGAAGGGCGAGGGTCATCCAGAACCGGCTGTACCCGTTTGTGGACCTGCTGCCGAGGATGGAGACCGTGGAGGATCAGCCGGAGGAGGCCGCTGCCGCCGATCCGGACATCGACGTTTCCGAGGAGGACTTCGGGGAACTCGATTCTACCGGGGAACAGCCTTCCGCCCCCGAGCAGGAGGAGAAGCTCTCCGTGACCTCCGCGAGCGAGGAGGTACTGTCGATCGAGCGCTGCCACATCTGCGGCAGGACTCCGACAGGAGGGGAGAAGCTGGCGCCGTGCCGTTCGTGCTCCGCACTCACCTGCCGGGACTGCTTCGACAGGCTGGCTCATGTCTGCGGGAAATGCGCCGCCGACGGCAAGGTCGTGGATGCGCCACTCGGAAGGGTTCCGGGAACTCGGCTCAAGTCCAGGCACGGAGCCGACGCCATGGTGGCTCAGGCCGCTTCGGGCGGCCTCGCGAAACCTTCCGCCAACCTGATCTACGTCCTCGCAGGCGCGGCGATTCTCGCGATGCTCATCGCATTCTACGTCATCGATCCGATGAAGCTCTTCCACAGCACGACCATCGACGGGTCCACGCCTGCGGATTACGCGGTCGCGGTTCCTGCCGATTCCGTCTCCACCGACATCGCGGCCGCATCGGATTCGACGCCTGCGACGGACTCCATCCCCGTCCCCCCGGGATCGACGCTGTCCGCCGTATCCGGCCTCCCTCTGCCGGCGGGGGCCGACACGATCTCCTCCATCGCGCAGATCGCCCCGGTCGATATGGCGGGGGCCCCCCAGGGCGTCGTCCTCATGGCGGAAGAGACGGACATGCTGACGGATGACGCCGGGAGGATAGCAGCCACGATCCCCATTCTGCTGGACAGGTTCGCCGTTCTCCGACTGCCGGACAGCACGGTTGTCGCAGCGGTCACGATAATCCATCCCGAGGACGACACCGTCCGATACGCCCTCCTTCGCGCCCTCGGCGCCTGGCTGACGCATGGGCCTGTCGACGAGCTGGTGTTCTACTACAGCGAAAGCGAATACTATCCCGTCAGAACCGTATCCTTCGTCCGAAGCGAATTCGCCAGGCTCGCGGACTGCATGGGTCCGGTCGATTTTCAGAACTGCGCGAGTACGACCAGCGAGGAAGTCTGGAACCTCCTGACCGGCGGTCTCCAGGACTGGATGGCGCGCTACTGAGGGCCCCCTCCCGCGCCCCCGACAATTGATCGCATTGAAGCGACGGTGAAGCAATGAGCGGTGGAAGCCTCGTCATAATCGAATCTCCCGCCAAGGCGAAGACCCTGCGGGGCTACCTCGGCAAGGACTACGAAATAGTGGCCTCCATGGGGCACGTCAGGGATCTGCCGAAGCAGCGCCTCGGCGTGTCCGTCGACGCGGGCTTCAAGCCCCAGTACACGGTGCCGTCCGACAAGCGCTCCACCATCGAGGCTCTCCGCAAGGTCTCCCGCAGGTTCGATACGATCTTCCTCGCCGCCGACCCGGACCGCGAGGGGGAGGCCATCTGCTGGCATCTTTCGGAGCTGCTGAAGCGTGAAGGCGTCACTTTCAGAAGGCTCAAGTTCAACGAGATCACGAAGGACGCCGTCCTGGGCGCACTCAAACGAGCCGGCGGGATAGACATGAACCTCGTCGACGCCCAGCAGGCCCGGAGGGTGATGGACAGGCTGGTCGGATACCGCATCAGCCCCTACCTCTGGAGGGCCATCGGATCAGGCCTCAGCGCCGGACGAGTGCAGACCGTGGCTCTGAGGCTCGTGCAGGAACGCGAGAACCAGATCGCGGAGTTCGTCCCCGTAGAATACTGGCCGATCAAGGCCCGATTCGAACAGAACGGAGGCGAACTCTCCGCCTCGCTTTACAGGATGGCGGGCCGCAGGGCCGACGGGGACAGGCATTCTCCCGGAAGCAGGGAGGAGGTGGACCGCATCCTCCCCTCCATCCGGGCCGCGGCCTGGAGGATCGTCTCACTGGAGACGAAGAAGGCCCCGCTGAAGCCCCTGCCTCCCTTCATCACGAGTTCCCTCCAGCAGAGCGCCTCGAGCGCACTCGGCATGTCCCCCTCGAGGACGATGTCGCTCGCCCAGGATCTCTACGAAGGCATGGACATCGGCGGCGAACACTCCGGCCTGATCACATATATGAGGACGGATTCGGTGAGGATCGCACCGGAGGCTCTGAAGTCGGCGAGAGATTTCCTGCTTGCCGCTCACGGCCCCGGTATGCTGCCCCCTTCTCCCAGGAGGTTCAGGAGTTCTTCCAGATCGCAGGACGCACACGAGGCGATCCGGCCTACCGACGTCACGAGAACCCCCGAGAGTCTCAAGGGGAGGATCTCCGATCAGCATCTCAGGCTGTATTCCCTGATCTGGCGGAGATTCACGGCTTCTCAGGCCGCCGATGCGGAGGTGGAGCGTTCGGTTCTGATCCTCGGAGGCGGGGAGTTCGAATTCCGCGCGACAGGGGAGCGCCTGGCCTCGAAGGGATTCCTGGAGATCGATCCACACCAGGCATCCATCGAATCCCCTCTGCCGTCCGGACTCTCTGAAGGTCCGGCCCGCCTGGTCGACGTTTCAGCCGAGCAGTGCTTCACCAGACCCCCCTCGAGGTTCACGGAGGCGGGGCTCGTCGCGGAGATGAAAAAACTTGGCATCGGCCGTCCCTCTACCTATGTGAGCATAATCGAGACCATAAAGAAGCGCGGATACGTCGCCATTTCCGAAAAGAAACTGCACCCCACCGAACTCGGCACGACTACCGTGAGGCTTCTCGTCGAACTGTTCCCATCCATTTTCGATACTTCCTTCACCGCATCCATGGAGGAACTTCTTGACAGCGTAGCCTCGGGCGCAACCGGGTACGAGGAGGCGGTGGCGAATCTCCAGAGGCCGCTGGACGAATCGCTCAAGGCGGCCGTGGAGAATCTCGACTCGGTCCGGCGGGAGATGACGAGACCCACGGACGAGAAGTGTCCGCAGTGCGGCGCTCAGCTCCTGCTCAAGCCGGGGCGCTTCGGCAGCTATCTCTCCTGCTCCGACTACCCGAAGTGCAGGTTCAGAAAGTCCGCCGAAAAGGCCGTGGACAGCGGCAGAACCTGTCCGGAATGCGGCGCGGCGCTGGTCTTCAAGACCGGCCGCTATGGAAGATACCTCGGCTGCTCGAGCGCCTCCTGCAAGCACACCGAGCCTGCTCCCACTGGAGTGCCATGCCCGGAGGAGGGTTGCGGAGGGGAGCTGGTCGAGCGCAGATCGAAGAAAGGCAGGGTCTTCTACTCCTGCAGCAGGTATCCCTTGTGCAGGCACGCTTCCTGGCGCAGGCCGATACCCAGAAGGTGCGCCAGGTGCGGTTTCCCATACCTGGAGGAGACTCCGCGTGGTGTGAAATGCCCGAGTTGCAGGAAACCGGAATCGCCCTCCTAGACCGGTTCGTCTCCTGGCTGACGGACGCCAGGGGGCTCTCCCGGGCGACCGCGTCAGCCTACGGGGCAGACCTGGGCAGGCTGCTCTCCTTCTGCGAGGGAACAATCCGATTCGACAGGGATACTCTCAGGGCATTCGTCCGCAGCGAATCCGAGAGAGGCCTGTCGCCGGCCTCACTGGCCAGGGAGGTTTCCGCTCTGAGAACCTTCGGCGAGTGGCTCGACCTCGAAGGAACGGTCGACGGAGGCGCGGCGAGGAGGATCCCGATGCCGAGGGTTCCGAGGAGGCTCCCGGGGTTCCTGGGGCTCTCCGAGGTGATGATGATCCTCGATTCCTACGACACATCCACCCCTGCCGGTCTGCGCAACAGGGCGATCGTCGAACTCCTGTACGGAGCGGGGGTGAGGGTTTCGGAGGCTTCCGCGGCGAAGCTCGACGATCTGGATCTCGATCGCGCTCTTCTGCGGGTGGTTCGCGGGAAGGGCGGGAAGGACAGGATAGTGCCCGTCGCGGAACTCTCAGTCGATGTGATCGCCGCATGGATCGCGGTCAGGAACATATTCACCCGGAGGGATCCGTCGGCCCCGTGGCTCTTCGTGAGCGTCAGGGGAAGGCGCCTCGACCCGAGGGACATCAGGAGGATAGTCGAAAAAGGGGTTCTCTCGGCGGCGCGGACTGCGGGAGCCACCCCCCATACGTTCAGGCACAGTTTCGCGACCCATCTGCTGGACAGAGGGGCCGATCTGAGAGCGGTTCAGGAGATGCTGGGCCATTCCAGCCTCTCGACGACGCAGGTCTATACACATCTGACCGGGGACAGGCTCAGGGAAGTCTTCAAGAGGGCTCACCCCAGGGGAGAGGACTGCAAGGGATGAATCAGGCCGTGGAGAGACCGGTGGCGACACCCGGTACGGTGCGGATCGACAGGATCTTTGCGACTGCCACCGGATTCCTTGCCGGGCTGGTGTATCTGTTCACCATGGCGAGGAGCGTCAGCTTCTGGGACAGCGGAGAATACATCGCCTGCGCCTGGATAGCCGGCATCCCGCACCCTCCATGCGTGCCCCTGTTCGTCCTCCTCGGCAGATTCTTCACGATCATCCTCGGCTTCATCCCGGGCGTCGCCGTCAGGACCAATCTGATGTGCGTGCTGGCCGGAGCCATATCCATGGGGCTCCTCGCCAGGCTCGCACAGAGATGGTCCGTCAGGATGGGCATGTCGCCCTCCTTCTACAGGCCGGTTTCGGTGGCGGCGGGTCTGCTGGCGGCCTGGAGCTTCACGATCTGGCAGAACAACAACGCGATGGAGACCTACGCCCTTTCCCAGTCCATCGCGATCCTGGCGGTATGGATCTTCGACATCTGGATCGTGAGGAGATCGCAGAACCTCCCGGGAGACAGACAGATGTACCTGGTGCTGTACCTCCTGACGCTCGCCGTTGCGGTGCATCTCGCGGCTCTGATAGCCGTCCCCGGGATAGCAGTCATCTATCTCCTGTCCGCGGTCAGGGGTCAGACGAGGCTCTGGCGGGACGTCCGGTTCATCTCCCTGGCTCTCGGTCTGATGATCCTCGCTTTCAGCGTCCACCTATACATGCCCGTCCGGGCCATCCAGAGACCCGAGATCAACGAGACGGACCCCTCCGAGTGGTCCGCCTTCCGGTCCGCCCTGGCCAGAGAGCAGTACGGCCAGATCTCCGTGCTCGACAGGAAGGGTCCGGTGCATAAGCAGATCGCTCAGTACTTCAGGTATCTCTCTTGGCAGTCCGGTCCCCTGCAGGCATGGGAGCGGATCCTCGGGGAGGCGGGTACCCCGTTCTTCCTCGTGCTGAGGTTCGCCGTGACCGTAACCGCCATCTGGGGCCTCATCCTCCTCTGGAACCGCGACAGGAGGGTGTTCCTGATGGTCGGTGCGATATTCTTCATGGCGAGCGCCTTCTTCATCTTCTACCTCAACTTCAAGACCGGCCCGATAGCTACTCCCACCGGGGAGGTCCGCGACAGGGACTATTTCTACGCCGATTCCTTCGCCCTGTTCGCCCTGTTCGCCGCCTTCGGGGCCGGAGCGGCTCTCAGCAGGGCATTCCGCAGCGACAGGGCGGCCTGGGCGGTTCTGGCGCTTCCTGCGGCCAGCCTGCTGGGCAACTACTACGAGTGCGACAGATCGGGAGAATTCGTGGCGAGGGACTACGGGATCAACCTGCTGGAGAGCTGCTCGGAGGGGGCCGTCCTGATCACGAACGGAGACAACGACACGTTCCCGCTCTGGTTCGCCCAGTCGGTTCTGGGAGTGAGGCGGGACGTCATCGTGAGCAATCTCAGCCTCATGAACACGAACTGGTACATCTACCAGCTCCTCGACCGCGATCCGACGCTCCTGGGATTCGACGAACCGGGTCTCGTCGACTCTCTGCGGCCGATCTTCGTCTGGGGGCCCCA
>LKHC01000010.1 GCA_001618605.1 Candidatus Fermentibacter danicus | reverse complement strand
CTGGACGATCCAGGAGTGTACAAGTGCGACCAGACGCTCCTCCTGGCCAGGAACTACGTTTCGGCATACTTCAGGCTCGCCCACAGCCACTTCGCCCGGGGCGAGGCGGACAGCGCCTCCATGGCCCTCGATGCAGCCGAGTCGCTCTTCGTGGCCATGCCGGACCACTGGATGCAGCTCCTGCCGACCTACTCGCTGCTCAGGGCCAGGCTGACCGACGCGGTTTCGGGAAGCGACTCCGCGGCGGCCTATCTCGTATCGACGGCCGCGAGAATCTCGGAATACGCCTCGGAGGCAGGCGATTCCAGACTCGGGCAGACCGCAGCCGTACTCGCACAGATAGCCGTCGACTACCAGAGAGAGCGCCAGTTGAACGAGGTCGTCGATTCCCTTGTCCCCGGCACGGCGGCGAACACATGGATGCACGTGGAGGCCGCCCTCTTCTACGGCAACTATCTCGGCGCCTGGGACAGGATCAGAGCCCGGGAGGAACTGACTCCCGACGATCCCATGACCGCGATGCTGAGGCCCGAACTGACGAGGATACTATCCTCGCTGGGCCAGATCGACAGGTTCGACATCTCCTCCAGCGCGATCTCCAGCATCGTCCAATTCGGCGACTCCACCGACGCGCCGGGAATCGTCGAAACCATGTCGTCCATGCTCGCCGGCGGGAACGCCGCCTCTGCGGCCGCCTGCGGCATGTACTTCTCGACGGTGATGGAGGACGGGCGCTCGGCGCGCCTGATCGGAGACTACGCGGATTCGATCGTCGAGGATCCCGCGAGCGCATGCGCCACGGCCAGGTGGTTCCTGCTGGAGTCTTCCAGGACCTCGCCGGACATACTGGCCTGGGAGTGCGCNNGCTCTGTCGGCCTTCCTCGCCGACCCCGCGCGCTTCATGGCCCGGTTGAGGGTACCGGCGGAGGAGCCGCAGGCGGTTGCCGCAGCGGGATGAAACCGGGCCTTGCCCCCCGGCCTCATCGTTAGTAATCTTAAAGGATAAGGGCGGGAACCGGCCTGGACAGGAGATGATATGCACAGATCCGGCAACGAGATCGCCTACAAGATCGTCTTCTACGGCCCGGGACTTTCCGGGAAGACAACCAACCTGCGTCGCATAAGGGATCTCATAGCTCCCGAGAACAGAGGCCGCCTCGTCACGCTGTGCACGAGAGGCGAGAGAACAGTATTCTTCGATTTCCTGCCCGTGGACTTCGCCTGGATCAAGGGCTCGAACGTCCGGCTGCACCTCTATTCCGTACCGGGCCAGGCCTATTATGCCCTGAGCAGAAGGGTCATCCTGGACGGGCTGGACGGGCTGGTGTTCGTGGCGGACAGCCAGATGGAACGGATGGACGCCAACGTGGACACGCTCGACGATCTCGAGCAGAATCTCCAGAGCTTCGGCCTCAACCTCTCTATGATCCCCGTGGTCCTCCAGTACAACAAGCGCGATCTCCCCGGAATCGCTCCGGTCGACATGATGGACAGGCTGTTGAACAGGCACGGATGGCCCATGGTCGAAGCCGTGGCCCTCGGCGGGGGCGGCCCCGCGGAGACGCTGAAGCTGATTGCGGCGATGATGGCGCGGCGCCATGCGCGCATTTCCTGAAGGCCTGTCCGGGAGGGCGCTCTCTCAGTCCATCCTCCTGATCGCGGCGATCCTCTCCGCCCTCCTGATGCGATACTGGTTCTCGACCGGCATCCTCCCACCTCCGCCGAGGATGCAGGGCGAGACGACCCAGGCATACAGATACGCCTCCATGATAGCCGAAGGCGGCACCGTTCCGGCCGTGGACAGCCTGGTGATGCACCCGGCCGGATTCGAGACGGCCGAGAACTCCATCTTCGAGGAGTACATCGCGGGCGGCCTCCACAGGTTCGCCTTCCGGGGGATGCCTTTCGACTCGTATCTCAGGGTCTTCTGTCTCGCCTTCCCGCTCCTCGGTATGCTGGCGCTGTACCTGTGGCTCTCCGAGGCGGGCCTCGGCGTCGCGAAAGCGACCATGGGAGCGATCGCATACGGTTTTCTCCTTCCCGCAATGCTGCGCGCCAGAGGCGAGTCTTTCTACCGCGAGACAGTCGCCGTTCCGTTCATCCTGTTTCTCTGCTGGGCAGTCGAGAAATCCGTGAGGGCGCCCGGATCGCGGCGCAGCATTCCGGCTGCGGCCGCATCGGCCCTCTTCCTGATCCTCGCAAATGCATCCTGGAAGGCCTCCGGATTCATCACCGCCGGAATCCTCCTGTACATTCTGGCAATGAACACTGGGCGGCGGCTGCCGGTCCCTTCCGTGATCCTCCCGGCCTCGGCCCAGATCGCCTCCGCCCTGCTCGTCCCGCACATGGCGAGGGAGGGCGCGATCCTGTC
>LKHC01000009.1 GCA_001618605.1 Candidatus Fermentibacter danicus | reverse complement strand
CTCTTCGGGCCGCTCCTCGTCTTCGCGGTCTTCGGGATCAGGAAAATGTGGCGAAGGGGGCCGACCCTCCTGCGCTGGGCGCTGTTGCTCGCCATGGCGGCCTATCTCATGATGGACAGGCTCCACGTCCTCCTGGCGCCGGTGCTCATCGCCCCGGCCCTCGAGACACTGCGGAAACCCCTCAGATACCCCGCCCTCGGGCTCGCGCTGGGCCTTCAGTCGGTATTCGTCGTCCCGTTCGCGGGCGTTCTGGAAAGCGCGGGGCTGCGCGTACAGACAGGCGAATCCCTGCTGACCGAGTCCGAACTGTCCGATCTTCTATCCTGGGCCGAATCTGAAACGGAACCCGGGGAGAGCTTTCTCTCCTACTGGCACATATCGGGATTCCTCTCCGCCTATGCCGAAAGACCGGTGGTCACCCACACCTTCTTCGAGAACCCGTCGAACAGGAGAACGATAGAGGAGTTCGCGGAGAGGATGTTCCAGGACGAGGACAGCCTGGTCGCCCTGATGGAACGAGTCGATGCGGATTATGTCGTCTACCAGGCCGATTTTCTACTGGATGCGACCTCCTCGGGCCTGCTGTACCTGGCCGGGAGGACGGTGCCTCCGTTGGAATCGGCGGCGTGGAGGATGCAGTACAGGCCGGAGAACCTGGAGCGTCTCCG
>LKHC01000008.1 GCA_001618605.1 Candidatus Fermentibacter danicus | reverse complement strand
CTGTTGATGAAGGCCACCGGCGCGGCCGGCTGGGTCGTCCTGTCGGCCGCGGCCCTGCTGCTTCCACAGATCGCTGCGTCGGCCGCCGGAGCACTCGGATTGCGCCGTCTACTGATACACCTCCTGGGGATCTCATATCACTCGCTCCGGCTGGTGATGCCCTCCGGCGCAAAGAAAGCCCTTTCGGCGGAGACCATGGTGGTGGAGGTGAACGACCGCGCCGTCGAGGTCATGCTGCGGTCGGGCAGGGGGCGACAAGAGCCGGCCGGGGTGCTGATCCTGCTCCCGCACTGTCTCCAGACGCACTCCTGCGTTCACAGGATAGTACACGACCACGGACTCTGCAGGAGGTGCGGAGCCTGCGACATGGCCGCCCTGCTGGAGATGGCGGAGGCCCGAGGAGTCGAACTGTCTATCGCGACGGGAGGAACGGCCGCCCGCAGGGCCGTCGACAAGACCAGGCCCGGCATAGTGCTGGCTGTCGCATGTCCCCGCGATCTCGCGTCCGGAATCCTGGATTCCGCTCAGGTGCCGGTGTACGGAGTCCTCAACAGCCGGCCGAACGGCGACTGCTTCGATACCAGGGTCGACACCGCCCTGATGGCCTCCGTACTGGACCGGATCCTGGGGGCCGGTTCCGACCGCCGGCCATGATCCGTAGTCTCCGCATCCGCGGAGATCAGGACATCATCCCGCCCAGCCTGTCCACCGTCTCCGCCAGGTAGTCCAGGGCCTCGTTCACCGGAGCCGGTGTCTCCAGATCGACTCCAGCGTCCCTGAGTATCTCCAGAGGCCTCCTGGACGACCCTGCCGAGAGGAATCCGAGATATGCATCCAGCGCACCCGGCCTGCCTTCGAGAATCCGGCGCGACAGGGCGACCGCCGAGGAGAGCCCGGTGGCGTACTTGTAGACGTAGAAATTGTAGTAGAAGTGAGGTATCCTCGCCCACTCGGCCGCGATCATGGCATCGTCCGCCTCTGTGTTCAGGGCTTCGCCGTGATAGAGCCGCACCAGTTCGAGGTACTTCGAGTTCAGGAATTCGGGGGTCAGAGCCCCGCCCTCCTCGACCTCCCTGTGGATCAGCCATTCGAACTCGGCGAACATGGTCTGCCTGAAGAGCGTCGTCCTGAAGTCGTTGACGAGCCTGTCCAGCAGGTAGGCCTTCATCCCGTCGTCGTCGCTCTTTTTCATCAGCATGTCCGCCAGGAGCATCTCGTTGGTCGTCGAGGCGACTTCCGCCACCAGGATGCGGTAGTCGGACATATGGTAGGGCTGATGCCTCCAAGACATGAGGCTGTGCATCGAATGGCCCGCCTCGTGCGCCAGTGTGAAGACCGAGTCCAGCGTGCCGCTGAAGTTGTGCAGGATGTACGGCATGGAGTCCACACAGCCGGTGGAGTAGGCGCCCGAGCGCTTGCCGACGTTTTCGTACCTGTCGACCCAGCCGCTGCGGAAGCCCTCCGCCAGATCGGAGACGTATCGCCCGCCAAGAGGGCGTACGGCCTCCAGCGTCATGTCCACGGCCTCGTCATAGCTGTACCTGCGCGGGGTATAGCGCACGGCGGGCAGGTACAGGTCGCACGGGGAGAGGGTGTCCAGGCCCAGGGCGGACTTCTTTGCAGCGTAGTAGCCGTGCATCACCGGAAGCCTGTTGTGGACCGCGTCGATGAGGGCCCTGTAGACTTCCGTGCTCACCAGATCGTGGAACAGTGACGCCTCCAGTGCGGAAGCATGCCTCCTGGCTTTCGCCATGAAGATGTGCGACTTGACCTGGCCGTTGAGGAGGGCCGCCGCCGTGTTCAGGTTGCCTGACAGCTCCCTGTAGTAGCCGTCGAACGCCGCCCTTCTGACCCCGGGGTCGCTCTCCTCCATGAGCGGCACGAGGTTGGAGTTGGTCAGCTTCGTCCGCCTGCCGTTCTGATCCGTGATCTCGGGCAGCCTGGCCGGCATGTCCACGTTGTTCAGCTTGCCGAATCCGGCGTGGAAGCCCTGGAGAGCGTCACCCGACATCGCGAGAAGCTTCTCCTCGGGTTCGGACAGCGTATGGGGTCTGTATCTCAGCATTTCCTCGAGCCACGTCGCATAGCCTTCCAGCACCGGGCTGCGAAGCCATTCCGCCATCACGGCAGGGTCTATGGAGAGAAGTTCGGGCATGAAGAACGACTGTGCAGCCGCCACTTCGTTCCTCCTGGCCGTGCACCTGTCGTCCATCGAGGAATGGAGGGCGTTGGAAAGATCCTCGTCCTGCCTCATTCCCGCGTAGAGGCCCAGCTTTTCGAGCGCCCTCTGCTGCGCGAGCATCTCGGCTATTGCTCCGGCGAGAGATTCCGGCGATTCTCCGAGCCTTCCCGCCCATGCCTGGAAGGCACGGCCATAGTCCTCGGTCGCCCGGAAGGCCGACTCCCATTCCTCATCTGTTTTGAAGATCGCCTCTACAGCCCATCTGTCTTCCGCTGCAACCTGGTCTCTCTTCGGAGGCTTTCCAGACATCCGTCTACCGTCCTTCTTCATTGCCCGGGGCTCCGGACGCCCTTCCGGACACCCTGCCCAGGAATCTGTCCGCGTCGACAATCATTCTCTCGTGGCGGCCCTCTCCTATGAGGCCCCACGGATCCTCGGCACGGACCTCGAACGTGAGTCTCGCGCCGTCGGCGGAGATGAGCTTCGCAACCGCCTTCACCGTCGCACCGGGAGGCGTGCCCGCCAGGTGCCTCACGTCGACGGCGATGCCCACGGTCGTAAATGCGGGATCTAGGCAGGGCTCCGCAGCCGCGGCGGCCGCGCGCTCCATCAGGGCGATCATCCAGGGGGTCGAGAAAACATCGAGCCCCCCTGAACCGACATACGACGCCAGGGTCTCGGGGGAGGCCTTCAGAGAAACCTCGGCCGAAGCGCCCAGGGGTACGTTCGCCTTCATCCGGGAACCTCCATCCGGTGACCCGCCAAGTATAGGTTCCGGGCCCTGGATCGCGCCATTGCGGAGGGGAGGGCATGGCCCGGGAAGTCCGTTATCCGCAATGTTCGACGCTCGGAACCGTATTGCCTCGTCAACACGGAGGACGGATGCGTCGAACGACTTTTGGGCATATGGCCGGGAAGATCGGCCTCGCCGGCAACATGGGCAGGATGATGATCGGGGTCGCTCTGATGTCGGCCGCGGGCAACGTTTTCTCCTCAGTGATGCCGGATTTTCTCTTCAATGTGCTCCGCGTGGGCGGGGACACCAGGGGCGCCCTGGAGTTCCCGAGGGAGCTCCCCGGGTTTCTCCAGGTCGTACTGGTGGGCCTTGTGGCCGGAATGTCGAGGGGCAGGGCCATCAGCCTCTGCTTTGCGGCCGGCGTGGTGAGTTTCGTCGTACTTGCGGTCGCCGGGTCGTCCTTCGGGGTCTTCATGGCCTGCATGATCCTCTGGTCGGCGGGGATGCACCTCTATGTCCCGCTCCGCGACGCTCTGGCCATGGATCTGGAGCCGGGGCGCGGCAGGGGCTGGATACTGGGCACCGTGGGGGCGTACAGGTCCGCGGGGCTCATGCTGGGAACCGGGATCGTATGGGTAGTGCTGAACAGGCTCCAGGGAAGCTTCGGAATGGTCTACGGAACGACCGCCGCCGTCCTGGCCGCCGGCTTCTGGCTTTCCACGGCCATCCCTCGGGTACGGGGCGACAGGATGGAGGGCGACCCCATGCCCTCCTTGAAGGAGCGGTTCGTCCTGCGCAGGAGATACAGGCTCTACTACATACTCGCGGTCCTCTTCGGAGCCAGGAAGCAGATCTTCCTGACATTCGCCCCCTGGCTGCTGGTCAGCGCATTCGATCAGAAGGCCTCCGATCTGGCGCTGGCGATGGGCGCTGCGGCACTGCTCGGCCTGTTCTCCAAGCCGCTCTTCGGAGATCTGATAGACAAATACGGCGAAAAGTCCGTTCTGACAGCCGAGTCGATCCTTGTGTTCACCATGTGTCTCGGATACGCGGCGGCTCCATCCGTCCTCGGGCGCGGCGCGGCCCTCGCCGTCCTCTACTCCCTCTACGTCCTGGATGAACTCCTCTTCTCCCTCAGCATGGCGCGCACGACGTACCTCTCCAGGATAGCCGCCTGCAGCAGAGACATAGTCCCGACACTGGGGCTCGGAGGCACGATCGACCATGCGGTCTCCATGCTTGTACCGGCCGGAGCGGGGCTTCTGTGGACGTTCATAGGCCCGTGGTCGGTCTTCGTACTCGCGGCCCTCGTGGCGGCCGTGAACCTCGTCTTCGTGAGGAGGATGGAGACGGCATAGAAAAAGGCCCCCGGTCTCCCGGGGGCCCTTTCCACCGTGCAGAAACTCAGTCGATCTGATCGAGGGTGACGTTCCAGACGAACCCCTCGGGACCGATCTCCTGGCCCCAGAGGGTGTAGGTGTCGCCGTCCTCGTCTTGAACCTTCATGTCCCAGGCGCCGGTGGTGATATCGACGTCGATGGACTCGCCGGGAGCGAGGGTCGAGGCGCCGAGCCTGTCATCGCCCCAGGGATCGATGGTGCGGGAGACGTAGACGTACCAGATGTCATAGCTGTCGAGGCCGTTTACGATGGTGACGGTGGTGGGAATCGCAGGCGGCCTGGGGGTGTCGATGTCCTCGGGCATGACGGTCAGGGTCGCAGCAGTCTCGCTTACGGCGAAGGCCTCGTAGGTGTAGGTGAAATCGGTGTCGTCGACGACCTGGATGTCATAGGAGCCGGGCTCGACCCAGACGGTTATCTTATCACCGGTATAGACGATGTTGGAGCCCATGCACTCGTTCGCAGGGCCGGTGCCGGCGGGATCGATGTAGAGATACCATATATCGTAGTCGACCAGGTCGTTGGTGATGGTGAGCGGGTAGTGGCCGCTGCCGACGTGCTGGTGATCCCAGTTGAGGTCGTCGAGGGTTATCGCCTTGGTGAGGCCCTCCTTGGGAACGGTCAGGTTCTCGAAGAAGTAGCTGTCGTCGTCCTCGTCGATGATGAGGATGTTGTAGTTGCCGGGCACGAACTGGAAGACCGCGCTCTGTCCGGGGGTGAGGTCGGCGGCCTGGAGATCCTCTCCGCGGTTGGCCTGGTCGGCCGGGTAGATGTAGATCTGGGCTATGTCATAGTCACCCAGAGAGTTGGTTACCGTGATGGGCGCCGTCTTCGTACAACCCGCCCCGAAAAGTACGAGGGCGCTTGCGATCAGCAGCAGGGCTCTTCTCATCATTCCTCCATAGGGTGTTGTTATGGTACAGGTTGGTTTTCATGGAACGGCCCGGAACACACCGGAGCCTATTCACCCAATCATCGCACCACACGCTCCCGGTGTCCATACCGGAGGGCGGGGCCACAGCCTTTCAGTCCATGTCGGACAGGGTTACGCTCCAGCCGTAGCCGTTCGGTCCGACATCGACGCCGTATCTGCTGTACGTGTCGCCATCCTCGTCCGTGACCATGATGTCGTAGGTTCCGGGAGCGACCTTCACCGTTATCGTGTTGCCCGGGGAGAGGATGCCGGATGAGCCGAGCCGGTCCTGGCCCCATTGCGATTCTTCGGAGGGGCTTACGTAGACGTACCAGATGTCCCAGCTTCCGAGATCGTTGGTGATTCTGACGGAGCTGCTCCCGGAACCGACCTCGAAGTCCGTTCCGGAGACCGTGTCCCCCATGCCGAGATCGCCCTGGATCTCGCGTGCGATGATGTCGTCGACGGTAATGCCGGACCCGGCAAGCCCCTCGTCGATGGCGCCCTTCATGAAGTCCTCGAAGTCGAGCTTCCATTCCCCGTCTTCGAGTACGAAGGTCATGGTCTCGTCGCCGTCGTCCGTCGCGGTGACCACGTCCGCCCTGGTGGCACTGGTGAAGGTTACGGATTTGATGTTGCGGGAGAGGTCGGACATGTCGATCCCGGACAGTATCCCGGCAAGGAACTCGCTTCCTGTTTCGCCCCAGCCCATGCCGTAGAACTCGAAGGCGGAGGCGAGGTCGTCCAGGAAGGTTCTGGTGTTGGAACTCATCTGGTTGAAGACGGCGTCAAAATCGCCGGATTCGAGATTGTCCGTGAGCTCGTTGTAGGCGGTACGGACCGCACGCTCCTCAGATGACTGCCCGCAGGCGGATAGTATGAGGAGAAGCACAAACATCGACTTCAGCAGCCTCTTCAAAATACCTCCATCCCCCCAGTGTTCGGACTTGATCGAACCAGCCAGCATGGTTAGCGTACAAGCATCGGCTCCCCGTGTCAACATCCGGGTTGCGGCACGGCCGGAACGAGCAGATTGGGGCGACATTCCCGTGGCGAATGAGACCGGTGTTCCGAGTGACAGGCTTCAGTTCCCGCGTGAGGGCGAGAAGGATACGGTGACGGGGCTTCCACCGCGGAAGGCCCTGAACGAGGATCTTCCCCGGCTCCTAAAGATGACGGCGACGGAACGACTCCCTCTCTGCGCGATAATGATCGACATAGACCACTTCAAGAAGTTCAACGACAGATGGGGGCACTCCATAGGCGACAGGGTCCTGGGCCACGTGTCGAGCCTCATCCGGAACTGCGCGAGGTACAGGGGCGAGGCTTACAGATACGGCGGCGAGGAGATAACCGTTCTCCTCATCAATTTCAACACCGGGGAGGGGCTCGCTGCGGCGGAGAGAATGGTGGAGACGGTGCGTTCCACGCCCATGTCGATCCCCGGGAACGACCCCGCCATCCCGGTCGCGGCGCGTTCCCGGGACGGAGAGCCTGTCCGCCTCGAGGTCCGGATCTCCGCGGGCGTCTGCAGCACGAGGGACGTCACTGGCGCCGAGCTGCTGGTGATGGCCGACAAGGCCCTGTACGAAGCGAAGGAGTCCGGGAGGGACAGGGCTGTGGGGTTCACTCCCGGCCTGAACGCGGAGAAGAGGACCAGCACGATCTCCGTCCGCTTCCAGGGCAAGAGCCCCATACTGGACAGGAACCGGCTGATCATCAAGGCTTGGTTCCCGATCAGGCTCAGCGGGTCGTCGGCCGCCATCGCCGATATGGAGCAGATCGAGGCGAGGGAGATCAGATTCCTCGAATCCAACGTCAGTGAAGTCATACCGGAAGCCTCCCCGGCGGGCGGCCTGATCACTCTCGAGATTCCCGGCAGGGTGGTCTCCGTGGAGAACCAGGGCAAATACACCTTCTTCGAATTCGACGTGCGGGAAGAGGTGTTCGAAATGATCCAGACCCATCGCGCAAACTGGAAGTCGGGAGGTCCATACTGAAGGATTCGGTCATAAGATGCGCCTCCTTCAGGGGAGGAGCCGGAACGGGGAGTCCCGGGCCGACCGAGATAGTGATCCGCGACGGCGTCATCAGGTCGATCTCCCCGCTTTCACGGAAGCCCCCCCGGGTCTTCGCGGCCCCCGCCTTCTTCGACGCCCACTGCCACTTTCTGTGGATGGGCATGGAGAGGATCGGCATCGATCTCTCCGGATGCGACGGCGCGGGATCGCTGCTCGAAGCGGTGGCCGGACGGGCCGGGCGGCAGGACGAGGGGATCGTCCGGGGCGAGAAGTGGGACGAGAGCGACTGGAGCGATCCCAGGCTCCCCAGTCTTCCCGAGCTGGACTCCGTAACAGGCGACAGGCCGGTCATGCTCCGGCGGGTGTGCGGCCATTCCGCCCTCGTCAACACTCCCATGCTCCGCCTCGTGGAGGCGCTCGTTCCGGGCACGAAAACCCTGGGATGGCCGGAAGGCGCCCTGCTCGTCGAGGGGCCGGTCCTGACGGCCTACGAACTCTTTCCGCCCACTCCCGGGGAGATGCGCCTCGCTGTGTCCCTGGCTCAGGAAGCCGTCTTCGCCGCAGGAGTTACGGGCATCTCCACGACGGAATCCGCCGGGTCGATCCAGACCGTCGCGGATGCGGCGCATCCGGAACTCTCGATATCGGTGAGCGTCCATTCCAACGACCCCCTGCTCTGGCCCGATGCCTCCAGGACCGGCAGGTTCGCAGTCTATGGAGCCAAGATCTTCCTGGACGGAGGTCTCGGAGCGTCCACCGCCGCCGTGGAGGGCTCCTACGCGGACGGTTCGGAGGCATCGCCCGCCATGGACGACGCCGCTCTCGGCAGGCTGCTGGAGGAGGCCGCGCGGAGGAGGCTGGTGCCTGTCGTTCACGCCATCGGGGCCGAAGCGCTCCGGCAGCTCGACCGGGTGTCCGCGCAATTCTCGGGGAGGGCTCCCGGCACTATCAGAGTAGAGCATGCGGAGCAGCTCGAGCCCGCATGGCCCGGCGGATGGAGGGCCGGAACACATCAGTTCTCCATGCAGCCCAACTTCGTGCGACGCTGGCAGCAGCCCGGCGGAATGTACGATCAGAGGCTCGGGAGCGCGGCGGCAAGGCGCCTCAATCCGTTCTCGCTCCTCCTGCGCGGCGGGTTCAAGCTCGGTTTCGGAAGCGACGGAATGCCTTTCGGACCACTGTGGGGGCTCTCAGGAGCCGTCAGCCATCCGGAGCCGGAGTTCTCGATTCCAATGGAAACAGCCCTCGACGCCTATTCGCTCGAGGCAGCTCTGATCTCCGGCTTCGAGGATCTCGCCGCTCCTCTGTCGGTCGGGCGGAGGGCCGATCTCGTCCTGCTCGACTCGGACCCCGGACAGGGGAAGCCCGATTCGACGAGAGTCCTGTTCACAATCGCAGGAGGGCGGGCCGTGTACCGCGACGCCTGCCTCCCGGAGGGGAGCGCGGATGGGTTTTGATGCGGTACAGGCTTCTTCCGTCGAGGTGATGCCATGAGCCCGGACTGGAAGGATTTCGCAGCGGTCGCAGCAGATGCCGTTGCCCGTGGACTCGAGGAGGACTGCGCGGATCGCGATGCGGCCACCGCCGCCCTCGGCCGTTCGGCCGCCGCGCCCTCGTGCGCAGTGGCGGTCGCGCGTTCCCGTGTCGTACTCTGCGGCTGGATGCTGGTCGAGAAGGTCTTCGACTCCCTGGGAGGGGAGGTGGAGGTCACGCGTCTGGCGGAAGAGGGATGCGCCCTGGATCGAGGGGCGCGGGCCGGAATCATCAGAGGGCCGGCAGGTGTTCTTCTCCGAGGCGAGCGAACCGCCCTGAACCTCCTGAATCGTCTCAGCGGGATAGCCACCCTGACGCGGAAGTTCGTGGATGCGGTCGCCGGAGCGGGAGTCGAGATTCTCGACACGCGAAAGACCACGCCGGGCCTGAGGGCGCTGGAGAGGTACGCAGTCAGATGCGGCGGCGGAGTCAACCACCGGTTCGATCTGTGCGAGATGGCGATGTTCAAGGACAACCACTGGATAGCCGCCGGCGGCCTTGTGGGCCTCTCGGATGCCGTATCCGCCGCCAGGGCGGCGGGAGTCCCGGTGGAGGTGGAGATCGACTCGCTCGAACAGCTCCATCCCGTCATCGGGATGCATCCGGACAGGATTCTTCTCGACAACATGAACCCCGCGACCGTGGCGGAGGCCGTCAGGGCGGCTCGAGGCTCGGGCATCTACATGGAGGCGTCCGGCGGGATCAGCCTCGAGACGGTGAGGGCCATGGCCGAAACCGGCGTGGACGGAATCTCGACGGGATGCCTGACCCACTCCGCACCTGCCGCGGACATATCTCTCGACTGGGAGGCCCGATGACTTCGCTTGCGCTCGATGTAGGAAACACGAAGACCTCGGTCGGTCTCTTCGACGGAGGCGACCTGCTGATGAGCTGGCGCGTCGCCACGAGGCACTGGACGGCCGACGAACTCGGACTGCTCCTCGTCTCGATGATGCAGAGAACCGACGCGGCGGCGCCCGGCCTCGTCACGTTCGCGACGGTCGTTCCCCAGGTGCGCCACTCGATCGAGATAGCCTCCCGCGAATACCTGAAGGCGGACGTCATCGAGGTCTGCATCTCCACTTCCGGCATCCCGACGGCCTACCCGAGGCCCGAGGAACTCGGTCCCGACAGGATCGCCAACGCCGTAGCCGCGGTGCTGCTCGGAAACCTGCCGGCGATAGTGGCGGATTTCGGCACCGCGACTACATTCGACGTGATAGATGCGGGCGGCGCCTACCTCGGCGGAGCGATAGCGCCGGGGATAGGCACGGCTGCGTCCGAGCTGTTCAGAAAGGCGGAACTCCTCAATCCGGTGGATCTGGATCTGCCGGGCAGCGCACTGGGAAGGACGACCGCCGAGGCGATCCGCTCCGGAGTGCTCCTGGGTTCGGCCGGGGCGGCCGACAGGCTTGTGGAGCTGCTTACGCCCTATGCGGGGGAGGGCGCGGTGTTCATATCCACCGGAGGATGGGCCGAGGGCATCTCGGGTGTCTGCAGGACCCCCTTCGTAGTGATACCAGCCCTGACTCTGATGGGCGTGAACGAGGTGGGGAGGCGATGCACGAAATGACTCCGGGATCATCCGGGAGCGTGGTGCTGGGGATAACCTCCAGCGCGGCGGCCTACAAGGGTGTCGCGCTGGCTTCCCTGCTGCGCAGGAGCGGCTTTGCCGTCGATGGGATTCTCACGGCTCCCGCCATGGAACTGATAGGCCCGGCGCAGCTCGCCTGCGTGACCGGCCGCATGGTGCATACGAGCCTCTTCCCGGCGCAGCCCGCTGATCCGATACCGCACATCACGCTCAGCGAATCGGCCGTCCTCGCCGTAGTCGCTCCGGCCACCGCCCACTTCATTGCCAGGATGGCCCACGGTCTGGCGGACGATCTGCTGACGTCGACCATCCTCGCCTGCGAATGCCCTGTAGTGGTGGCGCCCTCCATGAACAGCAGGATGTGGGCCAATCCCGCGACGAGGGAGAACGTCGAGAAACTGGTCTCGCGCGGGGTCCGCCTGGCGGGTCCGGTGACCGGCGCTCTCGCCTGCGGCGCCTCCGGCGAAGGAAGGATGATGGAGCCCGTCGATATCCACGCCGTCTGCATGGAAGTCCTGGGGATGAGGGTCTGATGCCCATCCAGCCGATCGAGACGGTCCGCTGGGCCGGTGACGCCGTCAGGATACTCGACCAGAGGCGGCTCCCCGGTGGGGAGATCTACCTGGAATGCCGCAAGGTACAGGATCTCGCCGAGGCGATAAGGACGCTCGCGGTGAGAGGCGCCCCGGCCATCGGGATAGCGGCGGCGTACGGCGCCGCCCTGGCGGCACTCGAATCCCGGACCGGGCCCGGTTACGAGGCTCGGATAGAAGCCTCCCTCGATCTGCTGGAGTCCACCAGGCCCACAGCCGTGAATCTCTTCAAGGCGGTCTCCACCCAGAGGGAGATCCTGGCCGGGGTGGCGGCGGCCGGCGGGGATGCCGGGTCTGTCTTCGACGCCCTGCTGGCAGGCGCCGACAGGATGCTCGAACAGGATCTCGAGGCTTCGAGGGCCATGGGGAGGCACGGGGCCTCCCTGATCCGTCCAGGCTCACGCCTTCTCACTCACTGCAATGCGGGCGGCCTGGCCACCGGAGGGCTGGGTACAGCTCTCGCCGTCTTCTACGAAGCCTGGGACCGCGGATTGCTCTCGATGGCCTTCGCGGACGAGACCAGGCCGCTGCTGCAGGGGTCCAGACTGACGTCGTGGGAGCTGTCCAGGGCGGGCATCCCGGTGACGGTGCTGCCCGACTCGGCGGCTGCAGGCCTTCTGGCTTCGGGCGCCATCGATGCCGTATTCACCGGCGCGGACAGGATAGCCGCCAATGGAGACACCGCCAACAAGCTCGGCACGTACCCCCTGGCCCTGGCCGCCAGGGAGGCCGGCGTGCCGTTCTATGTCGTAGCCCCCCTCACGACTTTCGACCCGGAGACCCCCGACGGGGATTCGATCCGGATCGAGCAGAGGGACGGCGGGGAGGTGACCCACCTGGCCGGCGTCCGAACGGCTCCCGAGGGGATCGATGTCTACAACCCCGCCTTCGACGTCACTCCTGTCCGGCTGATCAGTGCGTTCGTCTGCGAGCTGGGAGTGCTTCGCGATGGTCCGGGATATGCGATGCGGATGTTGACAGGAGAAAGGTGAAAGCATACTTTCCAAAGTCAATGCAGGGGGGAGCGGGGGGCCGCGCACTGATGCGGGAACCCTCCCGTGGGTCGGGAGGTTCGGGTAGTCATCTCGACTGAAACAGCAGAGGGGCCCTGGCGGCTTCCTTCAGATCCGGAGGCGTAACTTGGGCAGAGCTGTAGGAATCGACCTCGGTACTACGAATGCGTGCATGGCCGTAGCCGAAGGCGGAGAGATAGTGGTCATCCCCTCCGGTGAAGGTCAGCGTGTAATGCCTTCGGTAGTTGCCTTCACGACGAAGGGCGAGCGGCTTGTCGGGCTCGTCGCCAAGAGACAGGCCATAACCAACCCCCGCAACACCATCTGGAGCATCAAGCGCCTCATGGGCCGGCACTTCGAGGAGGTAGCCGAGGAGCGGCTCAACGTCAGCTACGACGTGCGCGACAACGAGAAGGGCGACGCGGTGGTGAGGGTCTTCGACAGGGACTACGCCCCGCCCGAGATCTCCGCGATGATACTGCAGCGGCTCAAGAGCAGAGCCGAGGAATACCTGGGCGAGCCCGTCACGGAAGCGGTCATCACCGTCCCGGCATACTTCAACGAGGTACAGAGGGAGGCCACCAAGGCGGCCGGAAGGATCGCCGGGTTCGAAGTAAGGCGCGTTCTGAACGAGCCTACCGCCGCCGCCCTCGCCTTCATGGAGCCTACCGAGCGGAAGAGACTGGCCGTCTACGACCTCGGGGGCGGCACCTTCGACGTCAGCATCCTCCAGGTCGTCAACGGCGTTTTCGAGGTGATGGCCACCAGCGGCAACACCCACCTCGGCGGAGACGACTTCGACGCCCGCATAGTGGAATGGATCACCACAGAGTTCAAGCGCGAGCACGGGATCGACCTGACGGGCGATCCGATCGCCCTGCAGAGGGCCAGGGAGGCCGCCGAACGCGCCAAATGCGAGCTGTCGAGCGTACTCGAGGCCTCGATCAACCTGCCGTTCATCGCTTCGGACGAGGATGGGCCCAGACACCTCGAGATGTCGCTCACTCGAGGTCTTCTGGAGAGCCTCATCGAGGATCTGGTGAAGCTCACCAGGGAGCCGTCCGAGAAGGCTCTCGCCGATGCGTCCATCAGGCCCGAGGAGATCGACCATGTGCTGCTGGTCGGAGGCAGCACCAGGATGCCCTTCGTAAGAAGGACCGTGGAGGAAATCTTCCATCAGAAGCCCGCCCACAGCGTCAACCCGGACGAGGTCGTCGGCATAGGCGCGGCGGTGGAGGCATCCGTCCTCACCGGCCAGCGGAAGGACCTCGTGCTCCTCGACGTCACGCCCCTGACGCTCGGCGTCGAGACGCTCGGCGGAGTCATGGCGCCCATCGTGGAGAGGAACACGCCCATCCCGATCAAGCGCAGCAGGATGTTCACCTCTGCCGTCGACAACCAGCAGGTGGTGAGCATCCACGTTCTGCAGGGCGAGAGGGAACTCGCCGAGGGCAACAGGAGCCTCGGCCGCTTCGAGCTGGTCGGAATCCCTCCCGCCAAGAGGGGCGCCCCTCGGATCGAGGTCTCCTTCGAGATCGATTCCAACGGTCTGCTCAGCGTCTCCGCCAAGGACGCCATCACCGGACGGCTCCAGTCCATGCGCGTCAGCCCCAGCGGCGGCCTCTCCGAGGAAGAGATCCACAGGCTGATGATGGAGGCCGAGGCCAATGCCGAGGTCGACAAGGCCAGGATGAGGCTGGTCGAATCCCGCAATGCCGCCGACCTGGTGATCTACGATGCGCAACGGGTCCTGGAGTCCGCCAAGAAGCAGCTCGAGAAGGAATCATGGGAGGAACTGGACACCGCCCTGGTCGCTCTCCGGATGACCCGCGACACCACCGACAGGGTCCGCATCGCCAAGGAGACGAGCCGCACTTCCGAACTGGTCACGCAGATTTCGAGGCTCATCGATGTGCTTGACAGCGGTTCGATCGGTGCGTCCGACGACCAGGACCAGCTCTACATCCTCGAGGACAATCCCGAAGATCCGCACGAGCTGTAGCGCTTGAGCGCGCCCTCCGCTTCCCGGCCCGAGGCTCTCCCATCGGTGGGTGGGCTTCCACCGTTCAGATCTGGAGAATCCGATGACTTCCAGGAATCCCTATGAAGTCCTGGGAATACCCCGGGACGCAGGAACCGACGAGATCAAGGCGGCCTACAGGAAGGCCGCCATGGAGTGCCACCCCGACCGAAACCCGGGCGACAAGGCCGCCGAGGAGCGCTTCAAGGAAGTCTCCCTCGCGTACGAGATACTGAGCGATCCCTCGAAGAGGGAGCGCTACGACAGGTTCGGTACCATCGACGACGGACCGGACATGTCCGACCCGTTTGCGGGATTCGGTCTCGACGATGCCATCAGGGCCTTCATGAACAACTTCGGGTGGANNCTCAAGGAGGCCGCTCACGGAGGCCCCCGGGAGATCAGGGTCAGAAGGAGCGAGCCTTGTGCGGCCTGCGGCGGCACCGGGCACGATGCCGGGGCGGGCTACGATACCTGCCGGGATTGCAATGGGGCGGGAAGAGTCAGAACCGCGAGAAGGACGCTGCTGGGCACCTTCCAGTCCGTATCCCCCTGCCAGACCTGCTCCGGCGCCGGCAGGATCCCGAGGAAGAAATGCGACTCCTGCCGGGGGAGCGGTTCGAGGAACGCAGAGAAGTCGATCTCCGTCGACATCCCCGCAGGCATCTCGGAGGGCTATGCGATCAGGCTCAGGGGCCAGGGCAACCATCCAGGCGGTTCGTCGCCGGGGGATCTGATCATCCACGTCAGGCGGGTCGACTACGGTCCGTTCGTTCGCCAGGGAGACAAGCTGATTTATGACCTCCTGATCGGCTTTCCCGACGCCGCCCTCGGGGCGGGGGCCGACATCCCGCTGGTGGAGGGGGGCACGAAGCACATCGAGATCCCGGCCGGAACCCAGCCGGGGGATGTCGTCAGCATCAGGGGCGCCGGGATGGGCAGGCTGCACGGCAGAGGCAGGGGCGATCTCGAGGTGCGCATCTCGGTCTATGTTCCCAGGAAGCTCAGTCAGTCCGAGAGGAAGATGGTGAAGGAACTGGCTCTGTCCGGTAACTTCAGGAAGGGATGACCGCCGGGCGGGCGGACGCGCACCTTGAAGACGGATTATGCGAGGCTCGAGTTCGACCGCGTGCTGGAGGTCGTCCGCACGCTCGCCGGGAGCGCCGGGGGAGCGGATCTGGTGTCCGCCCTCGAACCCGCCTCCGACCGTAGCACATCTGTCAGACTGGCGGATGAGACACTGGAGGCCGCCGCGCTGCTTGCGGCGGGCTCCGGGATGCCAGGCGGGTCGGTCGATCCCCTCTTCGATGCCCTTCGACCGATAGACGCAGGCTCGATCGCCGTCGAACCAGGCGTGATGCGTGCCCTGGCGGAGGCCCTCGACTCACTCTCCGCCTTCAGGGACGGTCTCGACCGCACCGGGATCGAGTGGAGAGAGGGCGCGCTGGCGCAGCTCCTGCTCGACCTGCCGGTCCTTCCCCAGCTCACGAGGCATCTCATGAGGATAACGACCCCGTCCGGCACGGTGGCTCCGGATGCTTCGACTCTTCTCTCGAAGCTTGCCCGCACCTCGGCCTCCATGAGGGAGTCCCTGTCCAGGGAGGCGGCCAGGATCTCGGAAAGGATGACCGCCGCGGGCGTCTCCAGGGATGCGCCTCCCACTATACGGGACGGAAGGATAGTCATCCCCGTCGTCGCATCCCGGCGCGGCGCTCTGCCGGGGATGGTACACGACAGGTCCGACACCGGGGGGACTCTTTTCATAGAGCCGGCCGAACTGCTGGAAGC
>LKHC01000007.1:1894-2046 GCA_001618605.1 Candidatus Fermentibacter danicus | reverse complement strand
ACGACCTTCCCGCTCGAAGGCGGCGTGGACCTCCGTTCGGTCCGGCACCCTCTCATTCCGAAGGCGGAATCCGTCCACAACGACATATGCCTTCCCCCGGACTGGCGCGTTCTTGTGATAAGCGGCCCGAATGCCGGTGGAAAGACCGTCCT
>LKHC01000007.1:0-1886 GCA_001618605.1 Candidatus Fermentibacter danicus | reverse complement strand
GGATCGTCGCTGCCGCACTTCTCCAGGATACTCGTGTCGATAGGCGACAGGCAGTCCCTTCAGGAGCGCCTCAGCACCTATTCCGCGAGGCTCCGGGATGAGATGGAGATGCTCCGCCTGGCCGACGAGGGGACCCTTGCGATCATCGACGAGCCGGCCGGGGGCACCGATCCGCTCACGGGCTCGGCCCTGGCCGCGGTGCTGCTGGAAAGCCTCGCCGACAGCGGCGCCAAGGTGGTAACCACCACCCACCTGGGCCAGCTCAAGTCGCTGGCGTCCTCCCATCCCGGATTCTACAACGCATGCATGAACTTCGACGATGTCGAACTGTCCCCCGACTACAAGTTCAAGTTCGGGCTTCCCGGCTCCTCGTTCACTTTCGAGATCGCCGGCAGGATGGGCTTTCCGGAGGCCCTGCTGGAGAGGGCCGCCGGCCTCTCCCAGGATGCATTCAGGCTGGACAGGCTGATAGCCCAGCTCGATTCCGAGGTGAACGCCCTCGAGCAGGAGCGTTCCGAGGCCAGACTCATGGCGGAGAGGGCTTCAAGGCTCGGAGCGGAGTTCGAGGAACTCTTGGTCATGCAGAAGGAGGACGCCGACAGGCAGCAGCGCGAGGCCGCCCGGAAGGCCGAGGATCTGCTCAGGGAGCTGAACTCCAGGGCCGATTCGATGCTGTCCAGGCTCCGAAGCCAGGATCCTGACGAGAGGAAGGCGGCGCGCAGGGCGATAAGGGAACTCTCCGAGGCGCTTCCGGAGCCGCCTTCGGAGACGGTCTGCGACGAACCGCACGGCGATCGGTCCGTGATCGGCCCTGGCGACAGCGTCACCGTACCCGGCTGGAAGGGTTCCGGAATCGTCGAGGAGGTGAGGGGGGACGGGGCGGTCGTTCGCTTCGGTGCCCTGCGGGTGGAGAAGCGTCTGGACGAACTCTCCCGCTCATCCGGAGAAGGCTCGAAGCCTCACGACTCACCGGCCGCCTATACGCTGACCCCGGTGTCGTCCGAGATCGACATGAGGGGGATGTCGGCGGAGGAGGCGCTGGGCGAGCTCGATCTCAGGATCGACTCGTGCCTTGTGGCCGGTCTGTCCAGATTGCGCATAATCCACGGCAAGGGGAAGGGTGTCCTGATGAAGGCCGTTATCGAATTCCTGAAGCGCGACAGGCGCGTCAAGTCGCATTCGACGGCGGAGCCGCACGAAGGCGGTACGGGAGTCACGATCGCCATCCTGCGGGAGCCCCGATGAACCAGGTCACGGGCGGCGGTAGTGTCTGCCTTCGATGAAACGGCGGCGGCCAGGGTCAAGGATGCCGCCGACATCGTATCGGTCATAGGCCGGTACGTAACGCTGTCCAGGAGCGGTTCCGGACACAAGGGCCTCTGTCCCTTCCACTCCGAGAAGACCCCCTCCTTCCATGTCTCCGCCTCCCGGAAGGCCTACCACTGTTTCGGCTGCGGAGCCGGCGGAGACGTGTTCACCTTCATGATGAACTTTCTCGGAATCTCGTTCCGCGATGCTCTGGAGGAACTCGCCGCAGAGTACGGCGTCGACGTGTCGACCTCCTTCAGGTCCGATCCGGGGGCGTCGCTCCTGAAGCTCATCGCCGAAGCACATTCGTTCTACAGGCGGTGCATGAACCAGGCTTCGGCGTCGCCTGCGAAAGCCTATCTGGATGACAGAGGGCTGACCCCCGCGACGGTGGACGGCCTGGAGCTCGGATGGGCTCCCTCCGGAGGGGCGCTGGTGCGGCACCTCACGGCCATGGGGTATTCGCGCAGTTCGATCGTCGATGCCGGTCTTGCGCTGACCTCGGAATCCGGGCAGACTTACGACCGGTTCAGGGAGAGGATCCTGTTCCCGATAAGGGACAGGAGGGGAAGGCCGGT
>LKHC01000006.1 GCA_001618605.1 Candidatus Fermentibacter danicus | reverse complement strand
GTCGAGGGCTATTTCGACCATGCCCGGCTCTTCCAGGCCGGGCTCCAGTGCGTGGTGGCCACCTGCGGCACGGCCCTCACCCGGTCCCAGGCGCGCCAGCTCGTCTCTCTCGCCCCGGGCGTGGTCGTCTGCTACGACGGCGACGCCGCCGGGAACAGGGCGGCCGTGAAGGCATGCGAGATCCTGCTGGCCGAGGGCTGCTGGCCGGGCGTGATGAGGCTCGAACAGGGCATGGATCCGGACGACTTCGTAGCGAAGTACGGCGTCGACGCCTTCATATCCAGGGCCGAGTCGGC
>LKHC01000005.1 GCA_001618605.1 Candidatus Fermentibacter danicus | reverse complement strand
AAGGCCGTTCGGGCCGTCGAGAGGCTGCTCGCCATGGCCTCGAAGGCTTCGGGCCCCGTCCTTAGGGAGACGATGCTGAGAAAGATCTCCGATCTGACGGGCTATTCGATGAATGCGCTGTCCCAGCAGATGGACCGGGAGAGCGCGGCTCGTCCCTCCCCACGCAGACGGGTCCGCGCGGCCGGCACTCCGAACGGCGCGGCCGACCACTCGCTGCTAAGGGCTCTGCTCTCCGGTGAGGGCGGAGGACTGGATGCCGGTCTTGCCGCGTTCCTCGAACCGGAGGACTTCGTGACCGGGGACGCCCGTGACCTTTTCATGCTCCTCAGGGACAGGGCGGTATCAGGATCGCACCTTCCCCCTCTCCCCGAGATGCCCGAGGCCCTCGCCTCCCTCTTCTCCTCGATCGCCGTGGCGGAGGGTTCACATCGGCTCGAGGATTCCGACAGAGGGAGGATCCGGGAAAGGATTCTCAGGAATAGAGCCTCCTCCAGGCTGGCCGAACTCAGAGCCCGCCTGAAGTCCTCCGACGGAGACGAGAGAAGGGCTCTTCTCAAGGAGATGGCCGAACTCAGAGCGGATTCGGTCCAGCCCCGGGGGCGCGATGCCTGATTTCAGCTCCGGTACTCTGTTCTACAGGGCGATAGACGTCGTGCCCGTCCTGACTCCCGAGCTGGAGAAGGAGATCGCGGCACTGATGGACGAGGCGAGGGCCGGGATGCTTTCGGCGCTGCTGCAGTCGCCCGGGGGGGAGAGGTTCTTCCTCGAGCCTCTCCTGGCGCTTGCCGAGGGACGGCCTTCGGAGTCGGAAATCCTCGACAAGGGCTACTGGGGAATCCGGGACGGCATCCTTCCGGAGGGCAGGAGACGCGAGCTGAAGGCGCTCTGCGAGGATTTCGCCGGAGGAGGCGTCTCCCCCGGGGCGGCGGCCGCTCTCCATCCGAACTGGGCTTTCGTCGAAAAGTCCGGGCAGGCCTTCTTCGATCGCCCGGACAGGGCCGGGGGCGACTCCGCCGCGGAGGACTCCTTCCGGAAAGCGAGGCTGAAGCAGTCCGAAGCGATGGAGAAGCTGGTCGAATCCAACATCCGGCTCGTCGTGAAACTGGCAAGGCGTTACGGAAAGCTCGCCCCGGTGGAAGAGATGGATCTCGTCCAGGAGGGCTGCGAGGGCCTGATCTCGGCAGCAAGGAGGTTCGACTTCCACAGGGGCTTCAGATTCTCGACCTACGCCGTATGGTGGATCAGGCAGGCGATCGTGAAATCCCTGATGAGGAGCGCGAGGCTCATAAGAATCCCGGCACACGCATCCATGATGAAGGGAGAGATCGGCAGGGCCAGACACCGGTACCTGGAACGCCACGGTTGCTATCCTTCGGAGGAGGAGCTGGTAGACGAGGTAGGCATCACCCTGGATATGCTGCGGGCCGTTCACTGGTCGTCCATCGAGCCCCTTTCGCTCGACAAGGCGCTTGGAGAAGACTCCGACTCGACCGTACACGACCTCATAGACTCGACACGGCCGGGCACGGGCGCCGTGTACGATGCGATGAGGAGGGATCTTCGCGAGAGGGTGGACAGGGCGCTCGAGAAGCTGGACGGGAGGGAACGCATGATTCTGATGAGGAAGTACGGTCTCGACGGAGGCGAGCCGTCGACCCTCGCGCAGATCGGACGCGATCTGGCCCTGAGCAGGGAGAGGGTGAGGCAGCTCGAGGCCAGGGCTCTGGACAAGCTCAGGAAACTCGGCCTTCTCTTCCCGGAGGACTGCGATGAGATCGGTTGACATGTTCACCCTGGCCGCCGTGGCGGCCGTCTGCTCCTGCGGCGGAACTCCCCCCGGGCATGCGGAGGCACCGAGGCTCGTCGTCCTCGGCCCGTCGCTGGCTGAACTCGCCTGTGAGGGAGGGCTCGAAGACCTCGTCTGCGGAGTGGACAGATACACCGTCTGGCCCCCCTCCATCGACAGCCTGCCCAGACTCGGCGGGTATCTCGACCCGTCACTGGAGGCCCTCGCGGCGCTGAATCCTACCGATGTCCTGTCCGTGGGACACAGCGCCGAGATGGAGTCCTTGTGCGGCCTCGTCGGCGCCCGGTATCGCTCCTTCGGCTTCGACACCTACGAGGACGTAATAGCGGCTTGCGAATCGCTCGAGACAATCTGGGGAGCCGATCTCTCGGAGTTCAGGGAGGGGCTGGAATCGACCCTCGACTCCATCCGCCTCTCGGTCGGAGCCGACGGTCCCCGGGTGGCGGTTGTGGTCTGGCACGAGCCCGGCGACGGCGTGGTAACGCTTGCGGGACACGGCACCTGGTATGACGACCTCTTCTCCAGGATGGGCATGGAGCTTGTGGCTCCCCGGGCCGGAACCTATCCGGCCGTTTCAGTGGAGGGAGTCCTTTCCCTGGCCCCCGACCGCATCCTGCACCTATTCCCGGGCATGGCCGGAGACAGCGTTTCCATCATCGAGGCCGAGCGCGGATTCTGGACCCGTTCCGCCTTCCCCCCCGAGCGGGTGCTCTTCGCCTTCGAGGATCACGTGATGATCCCCGGCGCCAGGCTGGCGCTCACCGCCAGGAGGTTCGGAGAGCTTTGCGGCAGTTGACGGTGAAGGGTCTGTCGGCCGGCTACCGCCGTTCCGACGTGCTCTCCGGAATAACCTTCTCTCTCGACGAAGGCGAAGTCTGCGCCGTGATCGGACCCAACGGCGGAGGGAAGAGCACACTGATGCGGGCCATACTCGACCTGGGCACGAGGCGCAGGGGAGAGGTGCGGATCTCCGGCTCGGACACCAGCCGCCTCACACGCATCGAGATCGCGAGGCTGGCCTCCTTCCTCCCCCAGGAGTACGACTGCGACGCCAGGCTCACGGTGCGGGAGATGGTGCTCCTGGGAAGGCATCCCCACAGATCATCCTGGAGCATGGACAGCGAAGAGGATGTCGAGATCGCGCAGGAGTGCATGGAACTGACCGGGGTGACGAAGCTTTCCGACAGGCTCTTCTGCGAGCTGTCTGGCGGCGAGAGGCGGCTGGTGATGCTCGCCTCCGCCCTGGCCCAGAAGCCCTCGATCCTCCTTCTGGACGAACCGGCCGCGTCGCTCGACTTCCGTAATCAGATCGACGTGTGGAGGCTTCTGGGCAGGCTCGGCTCCCTGGGTGTCTCCGTTCTGGCCAGCACACACGAGATCGGCATCGCAAGCCGGTTCACCGACAGGATGCTCGCCCTGGCCGGGGGGAGGTGCCTGGCCTTCGGCACCCCGGGCGAGGTGTGCACGGGGGAGATACTGGGGGAGGTCTTCGGGATCGATCTCGCCGTTGCGCCGGACGGTTACGGCGGATTCTCGGTGATCCCGATGCCCGGGGATTCCCGTCGATGAAGGCGCGTCGCATGGGGGCGCCGGCCTGGATCGCGCTCGTAGTCCTCGTTCTCCTGGGGGTCGTTCTTTCGCTCTCCTGCGGCCCGATGGGATTCCCGGACGACTGGCTGACGATAAGGCTGAGGTTGCCGAGGATCGCCCTCGCCCTGCTTGCCGGCTCCTCGCTCTCGGTGTCAGGCTGCCTGCTGCAGGGACTCCTCCGGAACGAACTCGCCACCCCGTACACCCTCGGGATCTCCGCAGGAGCGAGTCTCGCGGCCGGCGCTCTCATCCTCCTGCAGCCGATGCTGCCGGTGATAGTCTTCCTGGGGGCGGGATGCGCAGGCGCCCTGGGCGCCTCCTTCGCGGTCTGGGCCCTGGCCGGAGCCGCAGGCGGCAGCGACGCGCCCAGGCTTCTTCTGGCCGGAGTCACCGTCAATCTCGTCGGCGCTTCGCTGCTGCTGCTGATCGAGTATTTCAGCCCCGCCTCCCGGCTCATCGAGATAATCCGCTGGATGATGGGCGACCTGGCGGCGGTGGACGCCACGGTCCCGGCCTTCCTGACGCCGTTCGTCGCTGCGGGGCTCCTGCTGTGCCTGCCCAGGTCGGGAACGCTCAACCAGCTCTCCATGGGCGACGATCTGGCCGCTTCCAGGGGAGTCCGGGTGGGGGCGGAACGCAACGCGCTCCTGCTGGCGTCGTCGCTGCTCGCGGGAGGCACCGTGGGCGCCGTGGGGCCGATAGGATTCGTGGGGCTGATCGTTCCTCACGCGATGAGGAGACTGACGGGATCGGACAACCGCCTTCTGCTGCCGGCCTCTGCGCTGGGCGGCATGGCCGTCCTGCTCTTCGCGGATGTGTTGTCCCGGGTCGTGGCGGCGCCCGCCGAGATCCCCATAGGGGTCGTCATGTCGCTTCTGGGCGGACCCTTCTTCCTCGTCCTCCTGTTCAAGGAGGGGAGGAGGGTCTAGTATCCCGCGGGCAGGGCCGGCGCAGGTGCCGGATTCGCCCTGCTTTCCCTCAGCGCCTGTTCGAACTCGTCCCGGAGATCCTCGACCGAGGACACGCTCCTGAGCATCTCCATGAGCGCACCGACGGAGCTTGCGCCGTGATCGGACTCGACGCTCAGATACATCGGAGCCAGGACCGCCGGGTCCGCCGGCATGGGGAGTTCGGTCCTGGAGGTGATTTCCGCTATCATCGCGGTCGCACCGGTCTTGAAGGGACCGATCGGGGTGAGGATGGGAGCGGTGAGAGCGGCGAGCGCAAACTCCCGGTTGGACAGGAGGCCGCCGTAGGATTCCGGATCCATCTGTGCCGCGGCACGGATGTCGGCGGCCGTGAACTCCGGCGTGGTGCCGATCAGCAGAGACTCCGCCTCCGCGTAGATTCCCAGTGAAACGCCCGTGGCCATCATCTCGTCGAGCGCCCTCCCGGCCATCGCCATGGAGGATTCTGCAGCGATCGAGGAATAGGCGGTCATGAGCAGTTCGCCCGAAGCGGCGACCTCCTCGTACGGGACCAGCCTGCTATCGAGGGTTCTCGCGAGCCTCTTCGCCACGATGAGGGCGGGATAGCCGCCGCGGTAGCTTGTGGAGAAGAGGATGGGGCCGATGGAATCCACCCAGGCCGTGTCCAGGGCGAAGGCGGACATCGAGATGGGGATCCCTTCCGGAAGGAAGCCGTTCTCCTCGATATGGAGTTCGCCCCAGTCCAGAACCATCAGCGAGTCGCTCCAGGGGATGCCGCCCGCCAGGAGGGACTCCATGCCGTCCTCGACACCCTGGAGAGTGCGGTAGAGCGCGCTGCGCCCGGGCAGGACGGGATACTCCCAGTGCAGAACGCGGACCGTGTCCTCGGGAGAGCCCGACCGGGGTCCGCCTGCGATGGGGGAGACCGACATGACGATCACTCTGTGCGAGGCCGGGATGCCCGAACCGTGCATCGACTGGCCGATGAAGTTGTCCGAGAGCGTTCCGACGGGGGGAAGGGACTCGACGGATGCGAAGGCCAGCATGTTCCCGCGGGTCAGGACGATCGTATCGGGGGGTACCTGGGACATGGTCATCGAATCGACAGCAGCCGCCGCCACCGCCATGTCGGACGAATCGGGCTGGATGGCTACCACTGCATAGCGCACCCTGGCGTTGGGCGGGTATGTGAACAGCTCGGGATGGCTGTCGTAGAAGGATCTCAACTGCTGGTCGTCCGGGATCGGAGGACTGGACTGGAATGCGATGAATCTGGCCGTGACCGGCATGTAGGACGCCGCGATCCTGTAGGCCAGCTCGGCTCTGGAGGCGATGTTCTGCATCCTGCCGGCGGCAGGGAACATCNNGAACTGCCTCCAGGAGGTCTCCACGTCGGTCGAGCCCATCATTTCGAAAATGACCTTGATGTAGGCCTCGCCGGTGGCCCCGTCGGGCGTATCCCAGCCGATGGAGCGAAGGTAGCCCTCCCTCAGACGGCTGTCGATCATCTCGTTGAAGGCGGCTTCGCGGATCATCCCGTACATCACGGAGAGTTCCCTCTCCGGACTGGGATGGCCCACGGCGCGCATCTGATTCTCGATTCTGGAGTAGACTGAAGAGATGCTCGCGTCGAACTCCTCGGGCGGGATGTCCTTCCCGTCGATCCTGGCTATGGCCGACAGGCCCGGCAGATGTCTGCGGTGGCGGCCTGTGCCCCAGTCGACGAAGATCAGCAGGACGAAAGTGACAATGATTACAATGAGGAATATCTTCGCATTGTCTCGAAACCAGGTGAGCATCTCTATCTCCTGATCGTTTGCGAGCCGTCCGGATTGATCCGCAACAATAAGGACGGACGGATCGCCGGGCAAGCCTGCGACTGCCGGAGGAGCAATGAAGGTTTCGTCCTTCCAGGGTTTCGTCGAGAAGATAGCGTCGTCCGGCCCCGGAGCGCTGTTCCTGGCCTGCGGCACGGAGCTTGTGCAGCTCGGAAGGATAAGGGACGCCGCCAGATCGAGGTTCTGCGAAACACTCGGATTCGAGTGCTCGTCCTTCTACGCCGAGGATGCCGAGCCGGGGAAGCTCACCAGGTTCCTCGCCGAGCCGTCCCTCTTCTCTTCCGGGAGGCTCGTTAGAATCCCCGGCGCGGACAGGCTTCCGGCGGCGATCAGAGCCGAGCTGGTCAGGGCGGCGGCCGACGAGGGCCGCACCGACGTTCTGCTGGTAGAATCGAGCGAGAACTCCCTGAGGCATTCCTTCAATGCATCCGTGGACAGGATTCCGGGAGCTGCGTCGTTCGTCTGCTGGGAGCCGTTCGAACGCGACATGGGGCGCTGGTTCGACATTCTAGCGAAGGAGCACGGCCTCTCCCTGCCCCCCGGTTCGCGCGGCATCCTGCTCTCATGGGCGGGAGGAAGCCTTTCGAGGCTGGACGAGGCGATCGAGAGGGTATCGGTATTCTCTGAAGGCCGGACGCTGACGACGGCGGAACTGGCCGGCCTCCTTACCGGTGTCGCCGACCCGGGAGTCTTCGATCTTGCCGACGAGATCTGGGCGGGCAGGCGGGGGAACGCTCTCGCGACAGCATGGAGGCTCATCTGCGCCGGGGAGGAACCCGTCGCCCTCCTTGCCCTCGTCCAGAGACAATGGGAGAGGCTGGAGGCCGCGAGAGCGCTGATCGCGGGAGGCGGCGACCAGAAGGATATGGTGCGGGAGCTGGGGCTCTCCCCGACGGCGGCCTCATCGCTGCTCTCGTCGGCCAGAAACTCGTCCGCTCCTCCCGTGTGGGTGGCTGCGGAGGCCCTCGCCTCCTCCGATCTGTCATTGAAGACCGGAGGCGACCCGTTCGTGGTGTTCGCAGGGCTCATACACTCCTTGACACAGGGATGAAAAGTATATTGACTACATCGACGCGCAGGAGATTCTACGGCCCGCATGGCCGGTACGGAGGATTGAACGCCGGGTTGGATGAAGTGAGCGCCTGCCTGCTTCTGCAGGTCCATCAGTCCCTCGAGAGGAGATGATATGGCGGAGGTTCTTGAGGAGAAGATCCAGGAGCTGTTGTCCAGCCGGACCGAGCTGGCCGACAGGCTCGGCAACCTGGAGAAGCTGAAGGCCGAAACCAACGAAAGGGTCTACAAGAGGATCAGACAGGACTATCAGGACCAGCTGGACAGTATTTTGAGTTCGATCTCGGCCGAGAGGGGCACGCTCGAGGGCAAGGTCAGCGAACTCAAGCGGGAGATAGAGCAGAAGGAGAAGCGCTATACCGAGGAGAGCGACAAGGTAGACGAGCTCAATCTTCGCGCCAAGCTGAAGGAATACGATGCGAACGACGGCTCGTTCAGGTCGGAGCTGGAGGACGCGAGGCATTCGAGAGCCGCCACCGGGTCCGAACTCGAAAAGCTCCGCTCGGAACTGGGCGATCTAAACAAGGTTCTCAAGGACGTGGACGAAGCCACTTCAGCCCGCAAGTCGGCCTCCACCGCCTCCTCCAGGGCTTCCGTGGATGATTCCCTCGATGAACCCATCGACCTGGAGCTGGATGACGAGATCGGCAAAAAGGAGTCCGCCGGCGGCTCCGAGACGAAGTGCCCCTCCTGCGGGCACTTGAATCCCCCGCAGAAGCTGTTCTGCGAGAACTGCGGAAGCTCCCTGGACGAAGAAGAGCCCTTGGACGACGATTTCGACCTGGTGGACGACGACCTGGATCTCTAGCAGGTTTATTTCAAGCTACCACCGGCGTGCTGCCTCCGCGCACGCCGGTGGATCGTCCGGAGCATGCATGCGTGTCAGTTACGGAGGCCGGCAGGTGTCAGTCACTTCTCCCGAGAAGCGATTCCAGTATCTGGACGGCGTTGAGAGCGGCGCCCTTCCTCACATTGTCCGCAGTGATCCACATCTGGACCGTCCTGGAGTCGACCGGGCTCTGACGAACCCTGCCGACGAAGACCTCGGACGTTCCCTGTATACTGCGGGGAGCCGCCCCGTCTTCGCTGAGCGACACTCCATCCGCATTCCGCAGAACCCCGAGAACACCCTCCCTGCCCACCGGTTCGTCGAACCTCACCGTCACGGACTCCAGATGCCCGACCGCCACGGGAACCCTGGCGCAGGCGGGGAACACGGGGAATCCGGCGCCGATTATCCTTCCGGTCTCCCTTGCGAGCTTGACCTCCTCCTCGCAGTAGAGGTCTCCATCGAGGCCGCCGATCGAAGTGAGAACGTTACGGTGGAACCAGCCCTCCTCCGGTGCGTCGGAGAGCCCGGCCTCCTGCCTCTCGAGTTCCACGAGCGCCCGGCTTCCGGCTCCGGATACGGACTGGTACGTGGAGACCGCGGCCCATTCGATGCCGAACGCCTTCGCGAGCGGGGCAAGTACCACTACAAGCTGGATCGTGGAGCAGTTCGGGTTGGCTATGAGCCTGCATCCTGCCGGGATGGTCGCGAGGTTCACCTCCGGCACCACGAGAGGAACGCCCTCGTCCATCCTGAACCTGGACGAGTTGTCTATCACCACGGCTCCACGCTCGACCGCCGCCGGCACCCAGACACCGGCCACTTCGGCCCCCGTGGCGCCGAGGAGGTAGTCTCCCCCGCCGACGTCGCCGGCATCGAAGACGGACAGGGAGACCTGCTCCGGCCCGTAATCCAGAGTCCTGCCTCTGGACGCATCGGAGGCGAATGCGAGGAAGGAGGAGGCCGGAAGCCCGATCCGCTCGCGGACGAGCCGGACCATCTCCATTCCGACGAGACCGGTGGCTCCCACGACGCCGACTCTCATGAAGGGCACCCCCTGACAGCGAAGAGGACGACCGGGAGCGGCCTGTTCATGGCTGCGGCCGCCCTGCTGCTGGCCTGTTCATGTTCAGGCACCAGAATAATCGATTATGAGAGATCGGAGGTAGCCCGCAACGGAGGCTCCCTTCCGGCCGTCCCCCTTCCGGGCGTGATAGGCGGAGCCCGGTCCTCCGTCGAATCAGCCACATCCTCGGTTTTTCCGATGACGCTCGCCGACCGCAGCGACATCAGCTACCGGTCGGACCGGTTTCCGGGTTCGACCGGCATAGCCAGGCTGGTGGAGAGGATTCTCCAGGAGGAGGGCGTGCCCCGTGAACTCGCCGCTCTACCCTGGATCGAGAGCAGCTATCAGGTCGGGTGCTATTCCAGCGCCGGAGCCGCCGGACCCTGGCAGATAATGAGGGAGACCGGGAGGCACCTCGATCTCCGTATCGACTCCGAGATCGACGAGCGCTACTCCTGGACGGCCGCGACCAGGGCCGCTGCCAGATATCTCCATTATCTGCACGGCCTGTTCGGAAGCTGGGAACTCGCCCTCGCCGCCTACAACTGCGGAGAGGGAGCGGTACTGCGGGCTTCGAGGCGCAGCGCCTGCACCTCCGTCGAGAATCTGGACCTCCCGGGTGAAACCAGGAGTTTCGTGCCCAGATTCGCGAACGCGCTGAGGGCCTTTCAGGCACTCGAGAAGACGGGCGATTCGCTCTCGATCATCTGGGCACCTCCCGGGCTGGATCTCAGGCTTCTGGCCGCCGCCGCCGGAATACGATCCGACAGCCTCGTGTCCCTCAACCGCGAGTTTCTGAACGAACGCACGCCCTCGTACGGCGACGGCTGGGAGATAATCGTCCCGGCCTCCTCGGCGGCTGACGCCTACTCGGTCGCGTGGACGCTGGACACCGGCGGCTACGCCGTCCGGGAGAACGACACGTGGGATTCGATCGCCTACGCTCTCGGGGTGGAGACCTCCGACCTGCTGGCCGCCAACCCTTCGGCATCGCTCGTCCCGGGGACGAGGCTCGTCCTGCCCGAGCCGGAGACCATACCCGTGAACGTCGCCAGCGGCGAAAACACAGGCTATTTCTACTATACGATCAGATCGGGGGATACTCTGAGCGGAATCGCCCAGACCGTCGGCGCCAGTTCGGCCGATGTGGCCGAGTGGAACGACATCTCCCGCGACGCGATCATCCATCCCGGCCAGCGGATCCTCCTGAGGGGAACGCCTCCGGCCGGGGCGGAATCCGCGCCTGCTCCCCGGACGCAGGGAGCGGATTCTTCCGTCACCCACACCGTCGTGTCCGGCGACACGCTCTGGGACCTGTCCAGGAGGTACGGCGTTACGGTCGAGCGGATCCAGGCTCTCAACCAGATGTCCGGAAACAATCTGAGAATCGGCCAGGTTCTGGTGATCCGGGTCGTGGAATAGGATCGGGATGGCACTATTCGAAAGCAAGCAGAGAAGGCTCTTCAAGGTCATCAAGTCCATGGCGGACTCCGGCAACGTCGACCAGGCCGCCACGAAGGTGGAGCAGGATCTCAAGATCCTCCTCGAAACCCCGGAGCTGGCCCGCGAGCTGGTGGCCTTCCTCATGGATCTGGGATACCCCGACCTGGCCGCGAGGGCCGGCGAGGAGATCATCAGGCTCCATCGCGATCTGGCCACTCCCGTCGTGCGGCTTCTGGAGGACAGGCAGTCGGATTTCCCGAGATCCTTCGAGCTGCTGCGGACGCTCTGGCAGATCAAGCTCAGGCAGCGCGACTACACCGGCGCCATCGAGATGCTGAACAGGGTCGACAGGTCCGCCGAAACAAAGCTCTTCGAATCCCTGGAGTCGGGGGCCCGCAGCGCCGAGAGGTTCGCCGCGGACAAACTGCTGGAGGGGGACGTCGACCGGTTCGTGGGATGGAGTCTGGCGCAGTTCCGGAAGGGAAGAGTCCAGGAGGCTCTCGATACCCTGCTGAAAGCGGCCCAGAAGTCCGCCAGGCCCGACGACAGGATACCCTCGGTCGTCGAGTGGATCTCCACGAGGAAGGGCGACGAGAGGGACCCGCTGGGCGTCCTGTACCTCGTCCGGGTCTATCTGGCCTTCGAGAACGTGGAACTCGCGCTCAGGAACCT
>LKHC01000004.1 GCA_001618605.1 Candidatus Fermentibacter danicus | reverse complement strand
ATGGCCCGCTACAGGAAGGACCGCGGAGAGAACACCAGCGCCCTCGACTCCCTGGAGGAGGCATTCACCTGCGAGGACGCCTACGAGAGCCAGATCGGCGAAACCGCCTCGATATTCATCGAACACGGCATCGACAGGGACGACACGATCGCCAGGAGGCTCGCGGAGTTCATGACCGAGCGGGGCACCGTCTCCGAGGCGGTAGCCGCCCTGTGCAGGCTTGTCGCCGACGACCCCGAATGGGTCCAGGGGCAGATTCAGAAGCTTCTCCAGAAGGACAAGAACAGCGCCGAGGTCCTCACTCTGCTCGCAGTCACCATGCAGGTCCGCGGGCGGGAATCCGAGGCCGCCGCCACCATGCAGCATCTCCAGGAAAGGAAGGACAGGAAGTCCAGGGAGGACATCGTCCATGTCCTGAGCCATTTCGACGGGCTCATGGAGCAGTTCCCGGGTCTCCGGAGGATGCGTGCCTCCGTCCGGGGAGTCGCCGGCCGGGAGGGGGAGGCCGCTTCGGACTGGTTCTCACTGCTGCTCGCAGGCGAGAGCGTCCCCGAGAGGGGTCTGGAGGACATAAGGGAATCCAGCATCCACATCCAGCGCGCCGACGAACTCCTGATCTCGGGTTTCAATCCCGCCACGCCGCAGGAGGCTCTCCTCGGGGCCGTCGCCGCCCTGTCGCGCGAACAGTTCGACAAGGCCGACCAGTGGCTGATCAAGGCCTGCTCCGACCCGGCTCTGGCTCCCACCGTAGCCGGCCAGATCTCCATCCTGCCGGACTCCGCGTTCGACAAGCTGAGCCTGAACATTCTCCTGCCCATCTTCGCGGATACCGGCGCCGCGAAGACAGCCGCGGACATCATCCTCAGGACCAGCGGCTCCGATGTCTGGAGAATGGACCTGGTATCGAGGCTCAACTGGGGTGATCCCCCGGCAGAGGTGCTTTTCCGGCTGAGAGCCTTCCTCGCCGAGGGCAAGCTGGCTCTGGCCGGCGGCGCGATCGGCGGCAGCGACATCAAGGATCCGGCGCTGACGGGTCTTGCGGACTTCTGCCGCCTGATATCGGCCGGCGACATCGCCGGGAGCCTGACCCACCTGGACGGGGTTGTCGAGGACCGGAGAACGAGCAGTCTGGCATCGGGCGTCCTCGAGACGCTTCTCGACGAACCCGGCAGGAACGGGACCGCCATAAGGATGTTCCTCGCCAGGGCCTCCGCGGTCAACGGGAGGATCACGGAGGCCTGCGCCTGGCTCGAGCCGGTGCTTACCCAGCCGGGAGTCACCGGGCTCCTGGAGCAGCTTGCGGCTTCGAGCCCCGGGATGGTGGACGCCCCGATGATGCTCGTGAAGGCCGCCGCCCTCTCCGACGACTTCGAGAATCTGAGGAGATTCTCTTCAATGGTACTCGAGATGAACCCCGGGAAGGCCTCTGAAATAGCCTCTCTCTGCGAATCGAAAGGGAACGAGAGGGGTTCTGGGAGATGCCTCGCATACGCCGCCGAACTCTCCGACAGATACCAGCTCCAGCTCGATCCGGACGCTCTTCTGATCAAGGCCGTGCTGGCCGATCCCTCGATCGCGACCACGGCCGTGCAGCGCAAGGGCGGCGGTCCGTCGCTGAAGGCGGTATGCGCCATTGCAGGCGCCAACGCATCCACGTTCTCGGACATCCTCCGCAGACGCCAGGGGCTTTCCGTTCCGCTCTCCACGGCGCTGGTCGAACGCGTGATGACTCAGTGGCAGGCGGGGCGTGACGACGAGGCCATGTCGCAGCTCGCCGGGGTCATGGAATCCAACGGGATGTACGACGCGCAGATGACGGTGCTCAGCCGACTGGCAGCCGACGGGATAGGAGACTGGAGGACGAAGGCCGCGGAACGCCTGCTAACCGAGACTCTCGACGGCAGGATGAGCAGACTCGACTTCTGGAACTGCGTGCGTGACCATTCTGTGATAGAAAAGGCCATAGAGGGCCGCCTGGGATCGGATCTGAAGGAGGGCAGGGCCACCCCCGCGGAAGTGTCCGCAGCCGCCGGAGCGGTGCTCGCGTCCGGCCTCGAGATAGACAGGCTCCTGGGATTCGGCGAGCTGCTGATGGATTCGGGCGATGGCGGCGGAATGCTCTCCGACATAGCGAAGGCCGGATACGAGAAATGGAAGGCAGCATCGCCCCCTGTCGCCCCCTCGCTGGACCTCCTGAAGCTCCTGGTTTCCGCCGGGATGATGCAGGAGGCCACCGAGACCGCCTGGTCCAGGATGGACGACCGCATGCTCGGACTGGTCCGGGATACCCTGAGGCAGAAGAGGGCGGCCGTCTCCGATCCGGGTCCGGAAGCCGCCAGGAGCCTTCTGTATGCCGGCAGACCTGCAGAGGCGCTTGCCGCCCTCGAGAAGGATCGTGACGAAGGCGCCGAATCCGCCGATCTGGAGGCGATGGCTCTCTGGAGGCTCGGCAGGAGGAGCGCCGCCATCTCGGCATGGATGGATGCCTTCAGGAGGACGGGCGACGAGACTCTCCTCCTGCGTCTGCACTGGGCCCTGGGCGAGGCGGGCTACTCCCGCGACAGACGGGCTCTGGAGTCGTTCGTGGAATCCAGGCACAGATCCCTGGTTCCCAGGCTGGGCAGGGATGCCGGAACCGGCAGCCGGCTCGACATGATTTCAACCTCATGATTCAGGGGGAGGGGAAGGTCTCGTGATGAACGAAGACGCCGGCTCGACACCTTCCGAGCTTTCTGCGAGCAGTCTGCTGACAGGCATAGGGAAGCTCGTTTTCGACATTTCGGCCCGGACCACGGCAATAGCCGGAAAGGTCGAGTCGCTCGAACAGCTCGTTTCCACAGGCATGTTCGAGAGGCTGGACAGGATCGTCCAGGGCATCGAGGCGCTTCAGAGCGCCATTACCGCTATTCCGGCCGCAATCCCAGCGCAATCTGCGGCTCCCGCCTCCTCCGAGGCCGGGGATTCCGCCGCCGGCGCCGCCGCTCCTGCAGCCGCATTCCCCATAGAGAGCCTCACCGGACCCATCGAGGCCGGAGTTGCCCGCCTGGCCAGCCTGGAGACCCGCGTTGAATCCATCGAAAAGGCTGTCGCAGAAAGCGTCGGGAGCATGGGGGGCATCACGGCGCCTATCGTCGAGAAGCTCGAATCCATTCAGGGGAAGGCCGACTCGATCGGCGCGGCGATCGAGGATTCGACCGTTAAGGTGACCGGGATCGCCGGGACGGAGGGCGAGGCTGTACGAAGGATTCTTTCCGAGCAGGATGCGAGATTGACCGGCCTCCTGGAGGCCGTCACCCAGATCGGCAAGTCCGCCCTCGACATGTCCGCCACGGCGTCCGCCCTGACCGGAAGGATCGAGAATCTGGACAAGACCGTCTCCGGAATGCCCGAGGTGCTGGAGCAGAAGATGTCGGAGACCTCATCCTCGGGCATCGCTCCCGTTCAGGCCGCGATTGCCGGGCTGGGGGAGGGGCTGCTCTCGATCCAGCCCGCCGTGAAGTCCATGGAGGAAACGCTCGTCAACAGGGTCTCCGAGTTGGAGACCAGGACCTCCGGGGCCATCGGTGAACTCGGAGCTACGGTCGAGAGCCAGAGAGCGCTGCTCGACGACATGAGGATAACGCTCGGAGAAGCCGCACAGGGTCAGGAGAAATCCCTTTCCGACATGGCCGGGCTGCTGAGGACCCACAGGGACGCCGTGAACAGGAGCAGGGTCGACGACCTCAACGGCGAGGCGATCGACTTCTTCAACCGGGGCAGGCTGGAGGAGGCCGAGGCTTCGTTGAAGGCCGCCCTCGAGATCGATCCGGAGCGGCCGGAGCTTATGGCCAATCTGGGCAACGTACAGGCCGCCTCGGGCGCCCTGAAGGAATCCGAGGAAAGCTTCAAGAAGGCTCTCGCGAAGGATCCAAACCTCGAACCGGCGTTGTCCGGACTGGGCCTGCTCTACATCAGGAACGGAAGGCCCAGGGACACCCTCGACATTCTGGCGCGTTTCATCGAGGACCCGGCTCCGTCATCCAGGATCGCTCTGGCCTGCTCCCGCGCCATGGCGGCCATGGAAAGGCATGCAGAAGCCATAGCACTGCTCCAGAGAGCGCTCGACGCAGACCCCGGCAATCCGGATCTCCAGTCGGAGCTGGCCTCGTACAAGGCGGAAAGCTGATTTCCGGGA
>LKHC01000003.1 GCA_001618605.1 Candidatus Fermentibacter danicus | reverse complement strand
CTTCGCTTACCCGGCCGGTTTTCCTTGCGTGGCAGGCACGCAGGGGGATATCATTGATCATGTCGAACAGATTCGTGCTCTTCCTCGCATCATTGGCGGCCCTCGTCCCTCCCGGATGCGGAGGGCGTGGAGCCGACTCCGGGCTGGACCAGGCTGCAGGACAGCCCGGCAGGATGGTCTTCATAGAGATGAGCGGTCTTCCTCCCGATCCCAGACTGCCGTCGGCCTTCCTACGGGCCGGCCCTGTTCGACTCGCAGCCTCCCGGCTCGCGGAGAACCTGTCGGAACCCGTGCCCTCGGTGCTGGAGGAATACGCGGCGGCCTGCCTGAGATCCGACAGGCTCGTCATGCTGATCGATTGCCCGGTGCCCGTCTCCCAGGGTGGCAGGGACAACATCTCGATCACGACATCCATCCCGGTCGGCGGCGATACGACCGGGGCCTTCCCGGTTCCGCATCCCGAGGATCTCCTCTCCGGGATCGATTGTGCAGGATGGGCATCTCTCTCGGGCAGGCAGGACGTCATCGGAGAGATTGCAGCCCGCTTCGGGCCCGACGTCATAATCGCCCGATTCTCCCCCGGAAGTGTCGATACCGCGCTCACGACAGGCTCGAAGTGGCTGGGAACCATCTCCACGACGGGCGGCGCCCTCGTCATCCTGTCTCCGCCGGACAGCGGATGGTACAGGGGCTGGGTCGTTCTGGCCGGATCCGGAATCGACACCATCCCGCCCACGGGCTTGACTCCGTCGGGCATTCTCAACACGGCAGCCCTGCTGACCGGCCTGGATCCCATTCTACCCCTGTCCAGAGGCGTTCCGGCGATCGGCACCCTGCTGCAGGGCGGGAAGATCCTCCCATGAAGGAATGCCGGATCCCGCGGGCGGAACCCGTGGCAGTCGCCGGCATGCGTGCCGCTTCATGAAGACCAGGCAGGAGGCAGGACGAATGAAGGTTGGCGACCCGCTGGCCAGGCTCATCGCCTTTGGCGAGGGTCTGCCAGGAGGAGCCGGAAGGCTCACGGCCGTATTCGCAGTAACGGTCTTTGTCAGGAATCTGCTGGAGTGTGCGGGAAGCGGGATACTCTTCGCGCCCGAGGCGTATCTGCTCCACTTCCCGATAGCCTATGTACTCCCGATGCTGGGCATAGTAGCCGCAATGCACCTGATGTCCGGCTACCCTGTGTCGCGGCTCATGAAGCTGATGACATGGGCATGGACGCTCACGATCCTCCCGCCTCTCATCGACGCAGCAGCAGGCATCGATTCGTCCATAGGCTACTTCCCGCTCGACAGATCCAATGCACTCAGGTTCCTTCTGGACTTCTTCAACCCGTCGCGGACCCTGCCGGGCACTACTGCCGGAATCAGGATAGAAGCAACGATAGGCTGCATCCTCGGCGGAGTGTTCATCGGAAAGGTTTCGGGCAGCGCGATCAGGGGCGTGGTGGGATCGTTGCTGCTGGCTCCGCTGTTCCTGATGTTCTTCGGCCGGCCGGGGATCGTCAACCTGCTTGCCGGCCGGTTCTTCCCGTACACCGGGGACATCCAGGACTTCATGCAGTGGCATTCCCTGACTAGGCCGCACCTGATGAACTCCGTCCACTCGACCGTATTCCTTGTCGATCTCTGGCCGGCCGCCGCCATCGGGCTCTGGCTCATCCGCCGGATCGGTGACGAACGGGGCGGAGCAGGCCGTGCGCTCGCGATCCGAAGCGCTCTGAACCCGATCGCCTCCGCCGTCGCAGGCACGATCGCGGCTGCCGCCACAGCCTCGGCAGCCGGGACGGCTACGTTCGCCGATGCTGCAGCCATCGCAGGAGCGCTGTTCGCATCGCTCTCCCTCGCGACGACGATCCACTCCGGTCGGAACCCGAGGATCTGGGGCGCCCTGGTGGCTCTCCTCGCCGCCGGCGCCGTAGGATGGCCCACGTTCGTCACGGCGTTGCTGACGGCCGCACTCTCTGCGACAACTACGGACAGGAGGCTCTCCGCAGCGTTTACATCGCCGGCCCTGCTTCTGACGGCCGCATCCCCCCTGTTCTCCACTCCTGGCGACATAGCCGCCCTCTGGCCGCTCCTCCTGGCTTCCGCGGCGACCGCCTCGCTCGCATTCCTCCCGAAGGGCGGCGTAAGGATCGCCGGGCCGGCCGCGGCATGCATTCCCGCCGCCGCGCTCCTGGCTGGACCGTATCCGGTGAAACCCGCGCAGCAGGTCTGGATGGAGGAGACGACAGACTCCTTCATGCGCAGCTCCAGGAACCAGCACGCCCTCGTATCCGCCTCCATCCTCGCAGGACACGGGGGATCGACGGCGCCGCTGGCTCAGTCCGCTCATATCGCCGGCAGGCTGGATCAAGCGGAATGGCTGTGCCGCCTTGCTGCCGAAGAAGGGAACCTCGACCGGGACATGCTCCAGGTCGCGTTCAATCTCTCCATCGCCGAAGGAGACAGAGCGAGGATGCTCGAAATCCTGTCGTCCGAAGGCATGGGTGAAGCCGCCGTCGCCCGTTCCCTTCCGGCGGTTCTCGGCTATGCCGCCAACGCCGGCGACACACTCTTCCTCCGGACTGTGTTCAGGACGACGGGCTCCTCCGCCATGTTCCTCGAGGCGTGGAGCAGAGCCCTCCTGGTCCTGGGAGACACCTCTGCCGCGTGTTCCTTCTCGAGGGCCGCGATCCAGGCTCCGGACGCAGGGCCCTCCGAATACGCCTATGCCGCAGGGCTCGCTGCGATTGCAGGAAACGATCCCGAGGACTTGCTGCGTGAAGCCGACTCGATGTTCCCGGGTGCGCGTGAACTGGATCTGTGCAGGGTCAGGATATCCGTCGGCACCGGCGAACGCGAGGCCTCTGGAAGAGCCGTGGCGAGGATGCTCTCCCGATATCCCCGGACAAGCGAGGAACTCTATGCGTGCGCATTGTGGCTCCTCGACGCAGGTCTTCCCGACAGCGCCCTCGCGGTCGTTGAGAGATCGCTGATGATGCAGTATCCTCCATCGGAGGCATTCCTCGAACTCGCCGCAGCCTGCGCGGAAGCGGCGGGAGACACCGCCAGGGCCGACATACACAGGGATTACCTGAGGGCGGCATGCTGCGTTTCGGAGGACATCCCGGGGCCTGACGCCCTCTCGACGGCTTCCACGGACATTTAGGATGAGCCGGGGACTCAGGAGTCCGGCGTTCGTGGCGTGCATACTCGGGCTGGCGGTCGCAGCCGCCGCCTTCGTCGCGGGTCCGCCGTCCTTCGACGCAATAGACAGCACGGAGTTCATCCTCGCGGCGGATGACCTGTCGATCGCCCACCCTCCATCCCACTCCCTCTTTCTGATGCTGCTGCATCTCTTCCCGGGCCGTGGATTCACATCCGGCAGGCTCCTGACCGCGCTCCTCGGGGGCGCGGCGGCTGCAGCCGCCTTTTTCGCCGCCAGGCTGGAGGGAGGGCCCTGTTCCTTCCGTGCCGCGCTGCTGTCCGCGGGTCTGATGCTGTCGCCCCCTGTCTTCACCCAGATAAACACGGTAGAGGTCTACGGCACCGCCCTCCTCCTCGTCATCTGCGCGAGGCTCGCCCGCGGAACGCCCGCCGGCCCGTATCTCTTCGGTCTCTCGGTGTTCGGCGGCCACCCTCTCAACTCGCTCCTTGCCCCCGTCTGCATCGGACGGGCATGGAGGAGATGGTGGCCCCTGCTCTCGATTCCGGCGGGACTGCTTCTCTTCGTCCCGCTCAGGGCCGTGTCGCCCCCGGGGCTGAACCCTCACTACACGAGACCCGATACCATCACGGAGCTGGCCGCATACTTCAGCCTCTACTCGGGCAGGCTGGGAGCCTTCTCGATCGACGGCTTCAGGCTCATGGGCTCCTGGACCGCGGCCTCCACGGCCGCGATGCTCGCCCTCGCGGCCTTCGCGAGACCCAGGCCGTCCGAGACGGCGTCCTTCGTGATGGCTGCAGCCTTCCTCGCTTTCTACCGGGTGCCGGATCCATCGGGGATGGCCTTTCCTGCTCTCCTCCCGGTATGGCTTACGGCGGTGCGCGGTGCGGGAAGGCTCGCATCGGAAAGATCGGAGGCGGTGGGGCTCGCGGCCGCGGCCTGCTGCCTCGCCGTATCCGTCTTCGGGATCGGATCGTCGTCGCGGTGCCGGGATTCGATAGCGAGAACCGTCGCCTGCGACATGATGAGAGAGGCGCCTCCCGGAGCCGTCTACTGCACGATCGGACACGACACATTCCATGCGGCCTATCTGCTCTCCATCGAGGACCGGCGCCCGGACATCCTTCCCTCGGACACCTATGGCAACTACTTCGCGCTGTCGCTTGCGGAACCTTTCCCGGCGAAGCTGAGCGGTCGTCCCGTCGTCGCCACCAGGGCGTGGAACAGCCCTGAACTCGAACTCTCTGGGCTGGTCTTCATGCAGAGGGACACTCGGAGGAGTGTCCCGCGACTCGACCTGGAAGGGCTGACTGCGGACAGCCCGGATGCATTCGCCATGGACCTGGCTGCCGAATCCTATGCGAGGCTGGCCCTCCAGTCCGTGGGCGAGACCCGCGATTCCCTGTCGGAGCTGGCCCGTTCAACGGCCCGGACCGCGACCGCCTCGCGGAGGATCGAGGCCCTGCTTGAACGATGACGGACGCACGACCGGAAGGCTCCTGACCGCGGGGCTTTTCGCGGCGGTGCTCATGTACTGCATCACTCCGGTCTACAGCGAGAACATCTTCTGGCACCTCAGGAACGGCGAGGACATCCTGGATTCGTTCTCGATCAGGCTGTCCGACCCCTTCACGTGGACGATGACGGACCGCGAGTGGATCCAGCAGGAGTGGCTCGCGGAGGTGGTTTTCGCCGTGGGATTCAGGGCGGCCGGGCCTCTCGGCCTGTCCATTGTAAAGACTGTCGTGGTGATGGCCGCGGTGGCGCTGGCGGTCTCCGCCGCCCGCAGAAAGGGAGCGGGCGCCGCGGAAACCGTCCTGGTCGCCGTAATCTGGCTCGCGGCCGCACAGGCGAGATGGTTCGAACGCCCGCACATCTTCACTTCCATGTTCTTTTCCCTCTATCTCTTCATCCTCGCCGGGAAGCCGTCGCTTCGCAGATCCCTGGCCATGTTCGCCCCGCTGCAGATACTATGGGTGAACACGCATGCGGGCTTCGTGATGGGCCTCTTCCTCCTCCTCCTCCCCGCGGTCGACGCCTTTTTCGAGAGCGGGCGCAGCGCATCGCGCGCATCCCGATGGCTCCTCCTGCCTGCGATGGGATTGCTGTGCTCCGGGGTACATCCCAACGGCTTCAGATCCCTCACATACCTGCCGGGCTTCCTTTCGCAGCCCCTGTTCAGAGAGACCATCAGGGAATGGTGGAGCCCGTTCAACCCACGGTACGGCTCCGCCTATCTTCCCACCGTCCTCGTCGCCGTAACGCTCGCAGGGCTCGCGATTATTCTGACCGCATCCAGGAGGGGACGGCGGATTCCCGCCTCGTCGATCCTGCTGTTGGGGGCGCTTACCGTCTCCAGCGCCTTCGCGGCCAGGAACGCCGAACTGCTCGCCCTGGCCTCGATCGCGACACTCCCTCCCCTGCTGGGCAGGGTACACTGGGGCTTTCCGGCCGCCGCCACTGCGGCTGCGGCTCTGATCCCGCCGATCGCAGGCCTTCCACGCGAGTTCGGGCCGCCCCGTGAGTTCGGGACGGGCATCGACTGGAGCATCTATCCCGTGGGACTGGCGGATTTCATAGAGGAGCACGGCCTCTACGGGCGGGTGTTCAACACGAACGAGATATCCGGATACCTCGAATACAGGTTCGGCGAGAGGCTTCCGCTCTACATGGACGGCCGATGTCTTCTGTACCCGGAGAGCTTCTACGCCGAATACCTGCTGCTGGCACAGCCCCCGGACAGTCTGCATGCGGCCCTTCAGCTCTCCATCATCGAAAGCCGCGGGATCGAGATGGCGCTGTACGACTGGCCGAAGCAGCCCGGCTCGACCGCAAACCTCCTGGCCGAGCTGCCCGGATGGGTTCCCATCTACTGGGACAGGCTCACGATCGCTTACGCGAGGCTGGACTGGCTCCGCGGGAAGGGTCTGGATTCGCTCTCGCTCGGCCGGGTCGATCCTCTTTCGAGCGAGGATCTACTCACGAGACCCCTCGCAAGGGTGGAGCAGGGCCTCCTCCGCACGCTCCTGAGGGGAGCCGGGATGGAAGGCTGGGATGCTCCCGCAGTGATCGCCTGCTGCCTCCTGTGGAGGGCGGGCGACATCGACGGAGCGGCGGCGGCGGCAGGCATGGTCTCCGATTCGTCTCTCAGGAATGAGATCACAGGCATACTGGACGGCTCGGATGCCCCGGGCGGAGGACGCTCCGGCGCGCCGACGGGAACCGGATCGTGGCCTCAGATCAACACTCTGAGGGTCTGGGTGGCCGTATCCGAGGGCAGATTCCAGGATGCAGTCCGTCTGGCGTCGGAGATGGGCGACGCCCAGCTCGAGACCTCCATTCTGATCGTCGCCGGAATGGACCCTTCGGCTCTGACGGGTACTCCCCCCCCGGGGATACCGCGGTTCGCCTGGGAGACATACAGGTCGGGCGGATCGACCCCGTCGGAATCGATGACGATTCTTTCCTGGGCGGCCTTCGCGGTCGGAGATCTTCGACTGGCGGATTCCGCCGCAGGAGCCGCGGGCGATCCCGGGCCGGCGGCCCCCTGGTCCATCTCCGCCCGGGCTACGCTGCTCGCCTCTTCGGGATTCACCGACGAGGCTACCTCTCTGGCTGATTCGGCCCTCTCCCTGTCCCGGAATCCCTTCACGCTGTCCGCCGCCGGCGCCGTGGCGACCCTGTCCGGCGATCCCCGGAACGCGGCAGCTCTGCTGAATGAGGCTTCCACGATGCTGCCGGAGTGGCGGGAGGCGTCGATCGAACTGGCCTCCGCCCTCTGGGAATGCGGAGAGATCGAAGCATCCGTCTCGGAATACTCGAGGGCGGCATCCATCGGCGCCGTGCTTCCGCCGGCGGGACGGCAGCGGCTGGACTGGGGCTCCCGGATAGTGCGCGGAGTGAACCTACAGATGCGCTGACGCTCACGGATCGCGCCTCCGTTCGTTTCGAAGCCGCGCGGTTCTTGACAGAAGGTTCATCCTCCGTAAGTTTTGTCGTTTACGGGATGGTCCGGATACCGGCTGCCCGCGGAAAAGCTTGAGGAAAAGGGGTCTGCAATGTCCATAATGAGCAGGATCAACGACTTCCTTGCCAAGGCCTCCAGGCTCATACTCGGGGGCGGCAGGGAAGCTCTCGAGAGCCAGCGCAGGAAGGGCAAGCTGACCGTCAGGGAGAGACTCGAAGTTCTTCTGGACACAGGGTCCTTCATCGAGACGGATCTCTTCGTCGAGCATTCCGCCTCCGATTTCGGGATGCACGCGAAGCAGCTCGCTGGTGACGGCGTGGTCACCGGCCTCGGGAAGATAGACCAGCGCCCCGTGGCCGTCTTCGCTCAGGACTTCTCCGTCGCGGGAGGCTCCCTGGGCCGGGCGCATGCGTCCAAGATCACGAAGGTGATGGACTCCGCCAGGGACATGCTCGTACCGCTGATCGGCATCAACGACTCCGGAGGCGCGAGAATCCAGGAGGGTGTCGACTCCCTGTGCGGCTACGGAGAGATATTCTACCGCAACACCCTTCTCAGCGGCGTAGTGCCGCAGATATCGGTGATACTGGGGCCCTGCGCGGGCGGAGCCGTCTACTCTCCCGCCCTGACCGACTTCGTGTTCGTGGTCGACCGCATATCCAACATGTTCATAACCGGTCCCCAGGTGATCAAGACTGTGCTCGGAGAGGAGATCTCCCCCGAGGATCTCGGCGGCGCGAAGACCCATGCGAGCATTACGGGCAATGCGCACTTCTACGCCGAAAACGAGATGGATGCGTTCGAACAGGTGAGGAAACTCCTCTCCTATCTCCCCCCGAACTCCCGGGAGGATTCCCCTCGGACGGCTCCGCGCCCCCCCAGGACTCCCCTGACGCGGAACGTCATCCCCGAGGACCGCAGGAAGGCCTACTGCGTAAAGGACGTCATCAGAGGCATAGTGGACTCGTCGGAGTTCCTGGAGGTGCACGAGCATTTCGCCAGGAACATCTTCACGGGCTTCGCCAGGATCGAGGGCCGCACTGTCGGAATCGTGGCCAACCAACCCAGGGTGCTTGCCGGAGTGCTCGATGTCGATGCCTCCGACAAGGCCGCCAGGTTCATCCGCTTCTGTGACGCCTTCCGCATCCCCCTGATCACACTGGTGGACACACCCGGCTACCTTCCCGGAGTCAATCAGGAGCACATGGGCGTGATCCGGCACGGAGCCAAGATCCTATTCGCCTACAGCGAGGCGACGGTGCCGAAGCTCACGGTCATCATGCGCAAGGCCTACGGCGGAGCATACATCGCAATGTGCAGCAAGCATCTCGGCGCCAACTTCTCGATCGCCTGGCCCACTGCGGAGATAGCCGTGATGGGGTCGGAGGGTGCGGCCAACATCATTTTCCGCAGAGAGATAGAGGAGAGCAGCGATCCGGAGGCTACCCGGCGCGAGAAGGTGAGGGAGTACGAGGAGAAGTTCGCGAATCCCTACGTGGCCGCCGGGAAGGGCTATGTCGATACGATCCTGATCCCGGAGCAGACCCGGGAGGCGCTGGCCCGGATACTTGCCACGGCGAGGGTGTCCGAATCGGACCGGATTCCCAGGCGCCACGGCAACATCCCGCTGTGACGGTTCGCGGACGCTGGAAGTGAGAACATGAGCATAGACAGGCTGTTCATAGATTCGACCGAATACGAGACGGAAGTCCCACGGAACAGCATCAGGCCCTACACCGGCCTGCCCGACGGGAGGGACGTGAAGGCGTTCATACCCGGCACGGTCGTGGAGATCAGGATACGGGAGGGGGACAGGGTCGCGTCGGGACAGGTGCTCCTCCTGCTGGACGCGATGAAGATGTACAACGAGGTCTGCTCGTCGGTCGACGGCAGGGTATCGCAACTGCTCGTGTCCGTCGGAGACAGGGTCGAGAAGAACCAGATCCTGGTCAGAATCGATACCTGAGCAGGCCGTCCGGCAGATACGGGACGGCCTCCGGCCTCACCGGAATCCGTTCATACACCGATTTCATTTCGAAGCCGTAAATGAGAGGGGCGGGCCGAAGCCCGCCCCTCTTCCATAATTGTCGCTTCTATTCGCTGCGGAGCTGCTGTGCGCGCTCCATGGCCCTTATCGCGTCCGTCCTGCGGTTCAGACGGCTGTATGTGCTCGCCAGGTACTCCCACCAGTCGGCATTGTCGGGAATGATCGCGAGGGCGGCCTCCAGCTTCGCCGCAGCTTCGGCATCCCTCTCGAGCTGGTTCAGGGCCGCGAACTGCATGTAGAGCGAGTTGGCCCTTTCCACGGAGGTGAGATCGGGGAGCCTGTCGGTCTCGTCGAGGACCGCGAGCGCGGAGTTGTACTCCTCCTTCATTATATAGGCCTGCGCCAGGTTTCCGAGGAGGACGTAGCTCGAACCGCTGATCTGTCTCGCGGCCTCGAGTTCCGTCACCGCCTCGTCGTACCGCTCCATTTCGAGCAGGGCGGCGCCCCTGGTGAGCATGATCTCGCCGCGGATCGACTGCGCATCCTCGGGAGACAGCCAGCCTTCGGCCAGACCGCTGTCCACGCCGGCTAGGGCGTCATCGAAAACGGCCATCGCCTCGTCGAAGGAACCGCGGAGCAGATAGATCTGGGCGAGGAGGTTGAGCACGTCGGCATTGGTGGGATCGATCGCGAGGGCCTCCTGGAGGGAGGAGGCGGCGCCTGCGAGATAGGCCTGGGCGGCTTCGTCGGTATCGGCGGACACCGCCAGGGCCTTGCTGATAGTCCCGGTGTTGTAGAGGGACAGGAGATAGTTCATTTCGGCGCTGTCGAGAGCCTCTTCGATGGCGGGCTTCTCAGCGGCGGGCGCCGAGTTGAGATCTTCCTCGAGAGACGCGATGAGGTTCCTGCTGAGATCGGAGGAAGCCCGGAAGTACTCCAGCGCGGTTTCGTAGTCGCCGTTCTGGAGGGCCAGGTCACCCAGCATCTGGTCGTACTCGGGACGGGAGGGAACGACCCGTCTGCCGGTCTGCAGGTAGTCCACCCCGGCGTCGATGTCGCCGGCATCGATGGAGACGGCGGCCGCGTTATAGAAGACGAACCAGTAGTCGGTCAGCTCGGAGGACATCGCGGGAGCGAGTTCCGAGACCTTTTCGAAGGATTCGGAAGCACCGGTCCAGTCGCGGATGTTGCCCTGGGCCTTGCCGCGCCACAGCCATAGCTCGGCATTCTGGGACTCGCCGCCGGCCAGGACGCTGTCGGCAAGTGCGATAGCCTCGAGATACTCACCATTCTGGATGTGGACCTTCACGCCGGTGACGGCCGGAGTGGAGCAGGCCGACAGGGCCAGCACGGTGACGACCGAGGCGATCACTGCAAATCTTCGATCAAGGAACACGGAGAGCCTCCATTCTTGTGCGTCTGCAGAGAAAGATTTTGTTCAATTTTACATAATCGGCCGATCAAGTCAACTGGATGCGGGGCTTGACGGCAGGTTGCGCATCTCTTAGTGAAAGCGCCCACAAGGAGGGAAATGGGAACTCTTGCGGGGCTGCTGAAGATGATCCTGAGCCTTCTGCTGGCTTCGGCGGGAGTGGATGCGCCTGCACCTGTCGCCGTTTCCGAAACGAGGCGGGAGGCGACGATCCTCCTGGACAGGCAGGTCGTCCTCTTCACCCAGGACGGCCGGGAAGCCAATCTCGCGCACGTGTCCACCGGCAGGCCGGGTCACCGCACGCCCGAGGGCGTCTTCTCGGTGCAGTACAGGAGGCGCGCCCCGATATCCAGCAGGTATCTGGTCAGGATGCCGTACTGGATCTGCATTGTTCCCTCCGGTGAGATCGGCTTCCATCAGGCGCCGGGCGCCGGCGACCTCCGAAGGCTCGGGGAACCTGTGTCCCACGGCTGCATCAGGCTGGGTGCCACCACCGCGCGATGGGCCTACCGCTGGCTCACGGACGGTTCCAGAGTCGAGATAAGGCGCTGATCCGGGCCAGGTCAGACCAGCTCCGGCCTCTCCCTCTCCAGCCGGGTCACCACGTCCTTCAAATCCTGGGCTGCTCCGTCCGCCATGACCAGTATCACTCCATCCGACTCCACGACGGAGACGCCCGAGAGCCCTACGAGCACCGCTAGCCGCCCCGGCGTCCAGACGGTGCAGTCGCTGCTCCCCGCCATGATCGCCTCCCCCCTGGACACTCCGGCACGCCTTGCCGCAGGCCAGTCGCCGACATCGTCCCATGGGAAGGATGCCGCGATCATGGCCACCCGTTCCGCCTTCTCCATTACGCCGTAGTCGATAGAGACCGATGGAAGCGCGGCGTACCGGGACATCGGCGGAGCTGCCCCCTCCCCGAGTTCAGAGAGCCCGGAATAGAGATCGGGGAGATGTCCGCCGATCTCCGAGAGAATCCTCCCGGCACCCCACACGAACATGCCGGCGTTCCAGTAGTGTCTCCCTCCGGCCAGGAACTCCTCGGCCCTCTTGAGGGAAGGCTTCTCGACGAAGCGTTCGACCCTGTGGAAACCGCCCATGTCCTCGCCGCATTCGAGATATCCGTACCCGGTGGCCGGGCGGTCGGGCCTGACCCCGATCGTGACCAGCCAGCCGTCCGAAGCGGGAGCCAGGGCGGCCCGTATCGACGCGGCGAAGCCGGCGTCGTCCGGGATGACGTGATCCGAGGGCAGCACGGCCATCAGCGCCTCCGGACCGGACCGTCTCCGGATCTCCATCGCCGCCCAGCCGATGCATGCGGAGGTGTTCCTGCCGACGGGCTCCAGAAGCACGTTCCCGGGAGGCAGACCGGGGATCTGTTCCAGTACCGTATCGGCGAATCCGGCGCCGGTGACTACCAGAATCCTTTCGAGCGGAACCAGCGGCAGCACGCGGCCTGCGGTCATCGACAGGAGGCTGCCCCGCCCCAGCAGGTCGAGGAACTGCTTCGGGCTGTCCCTGCGGGAGACCGGCCAGAAACGTGTGCCCCGCCCCCCAGCCAGTATCACCGCATAGAGATCCTGCCGAGCCATGTTCATCCTTCCTCCTCCGATCCTGGAACGGCCAGCCAGCCTTCTGCGGGAGCATCGAATAGCCCGCCGTCCGGACCGGCGACGAAACAGGCGTGCCGCCGGGCCTGCCCTCCCGCCCCGCCCGGGATGAAAAGGGCGGAGAACGGAGGCATGGCGACCTCACCGCCCGCCGTGCGGGCGATCGAGTACCAGCGGTTGCGGCGGCAGGCTCCGGAGGATTCTCCAGCCGCCGGGAAGTCGATCGATTCGAAGGCCTTTTCCAGGTGTATCTCCCGGGGCCTCCCGTCCGCGCCCATCCTGCCCCAGTCCCAGATCCTGTACGTGATGTCGCAGTTCGTCTGGATTTCGAGAACCTCGACTCCTGCGCAGAGGGCATGGACGGTGCCGGGCATGACGTGGAGGATGTCGCCCCGCGTAACCGGCAGCCGCCGGAGGAGGGCCTCGGGTTTTCCGGCGGCGATCATCTCCTCGAGCATCCCGGGAGTCGTCCCCTTTCTGAGCCCCAGGAAGACGGAGGCTCCCTCCCCGGCGCTCAGAACGATCCAGGATTCGGCCTTGCAGGGCTCGCCTCCGCCGAGGCCCGGATGCACCTGCACGGACAGCCTGTCCGCGGGATGGAGGGTCTTGATCAACAGGGGAAACGGCCGCGACCCGGGAGAGATGTCGTGCAGGGACAGCCCGCATGGTCGCCCCGTCGCCGTAAGGAGGGGGGATGAGGAATCCCCTTCGTCCCAAGCCCACCAGATCTCTCCGAACGGAGTCCCGCCGGGGTTCGGCAGCGCCCCCCAGACCCTCTCGACAAATTTCGGCTCAGTCCTGTAAACCATGACCTCTGACGCCCGCCCGTTCCGCCATTGCGCGAAGAAGGGGCAGCCCGCTCCCGTCGCGCTCGGGGTGCCACTGCACACCGATCACGGAACAGTCGTCGCTTTCCATCGACTCGATGAAGCCGTCCTCCGCACGGGCGGTCGCCCGGAATCCCGGAGGAACGGTCTCCACGGCCTGGTGATGGAAGCTGGAAACCTCCGCACGGCTGCCGAGGACTTCACGCACGAGGCCCTCCCCGGTCAGGACGAGGTGCCTCCCCGGTCGGGCGGCCGTCCCGGAGTGATCCACCGCGGGAGCGTTACGGAAGGTGGCCGGGTTGTCCCGCACGTAGGACGGGATGTCCCGGATCAACGCCGATCCTTCGGCGACCGCGATCGTCTGCATGCCCAGGCAGATCCCCAGCACGGGGACCCCCGCCTCCCGGGCGGCCCTGTAGAGAGCCATCTCCCAGATGGGCCTGTGGAGATCGATCCTCCCGCAGCCTTCGCGAGTCCTCCCGTAGAGGAAAGGATCGATGTCGCCTCCGCCGGTCATTATCAGAATGTCGATACCGGCGAGGATTCTGCGCAGTTCGGTCCGCCCGCAGGGCAGGAGGGCTACGGGGGAGAAACCCGCCGAAGCGGCCATTCTCGAGTATGCCGAGTTCAGCATGAACCTCCAGCGGCCCCATGTCCGGATTCCGGCCGGTTCATGCTCCTGCCAGTTCACCGTTAGGCCCGCGATCATCGCCGGGCCGGGCACCTGCATTCCCCCCTATCCAATGGAGGCCATCCGCGCGACGGAGGCCCTGGCGGCTTCGGCCACCGCGGGATCGATCCTGGTGACCGGCTCCATCCTCTCCAGGCTTGCAAGAACGTCCGCGGGCGTGATCTTCTTCATGTCCGGGCACGACACCGAGCCGACGGGCTCGAACTCCCTGTCCGGGAACAGGGTCCGCAGCCTGTGAACCATGCCGGACTCCGTGCCGATGAGGAACCGTGAGGCGCTGGAATCCCTCACGAAGCTTATCATCGCTCCGGTTCCGAGAACGGCGTCCGCCACGGCCCAGGCGGCCGGAGGAGCCTCTGGGTGCACGAGCAGCTTCGCGTCGGGCCACAGCCTTCTCTTCCGGGCTACATCCGAGAGGTCCATGGAATGATGCGGAGGACACCCTCCGTCGAAGATCCACAGCTTCTTCCCGGTCCTCGATGCGACGAAGGCGCCCAGGTTCCTGTCGGGCCCGAACACGACCTCTCCGGAGGGAGCTGCGGACACGACGGCCGTCGCGTTGGCGGAGGTGCAGCAGGCCCAGCTCATGGCCTTGGCCTCGATCGAGGAGTTGACGTAGACCACCGTCCGGGCTCCCGGGTGATCGTTCTGGAGGGCGGCGAGACCGCTCGTGTCCATGCAGGATGCGAGCGGACAGCCCGCATCCGGAACAGGGTGCAGGACGGTCCTGTCAGGGGCGAGGACCGCTGCCGTCTCGGCCATGAACCTGACGCCGCACAGGACGACGGTTTCGCAGTCCATCGATGCGGCCGCCCTGCTCAGTTCGAGCGAGTCCCCCACAAAATCCGCCAGGGCCTGTATGTCGGCGGGCTGGTAGCTGTGAGCGAGGATGGCGGCACGGCGCCTCCGCCTTAGGTCGTCGATGGCACGGACCGTATCGGTCATGTGCTACGCACCGTACTTCGCGAGCCTGCCTGCGGAGGCGAGCAGGAGAGGCATCAGTTCCACCGCACGAAGAGTTCCGAGGGCACCTCTCGCGGCCTCTCTCTCGCAGAAGGTGCTGCTCCACCCGCACCTCTGCGGTCCCCCGCGGACGAGCAGGGGGACCGGGTGCCAGCTATGCAGCTTCATCGAACATGGAGTGCTGTGGTCGCCCGTGACGCATATCACGTCGAATCCGGCTTCGACCAGTCCGGGAAGCATCGCGTCGAAGGATTCGACCGCAGCCCGCTTGGCTTCGAAGTCGCCGTCCTCGCCGGCGCTGTCCGTCGGCTTGTGGTGCAGGAACACGAAGTCGAAGCCGTCACGCAGGGCCGAAGCCGCCGCAGCGACCTGCCCGTCCCTCGTAGTGCACGGCAGAACCTGCATCCCGGTGAGCGAGGCCACCCCTCTGTACATCGGATACAGGGCGGCCGCAGCGGCCCTTACCGCGAAGCGGGACTCCATCGAGGGGTAGGGCCTGTAGCCTGCGTAACCCCTCAGCAGGATGCCGTTCGCCGGAGAGTGGCCGGCCAGCGCCTCCCGGCTTCTTCTCAGGAACTCGGTCACGATCCTGGCTGCCTTTTCGGCCTCCGGTTCGAGCGGAACCGCCTGCAGCGGCGGCCGGCCGACGACGCCGGGATCGGTTTCGCCGATGCGGTCCGAGAGTCCCGGGCCGCGGAAGACGACGCATGCCCGGTGCTCCTTCTCCGGTTTCACGAAAACCTTCGTATCCTCGATCTCCATGCCGTCCAGCAGAGCCGACAGGGCGGCGCAGGTCTCGGTGGGAATCCTGCCGGCCCTCCGGTCGGAGACCGCGCCCGAGGCATCGAGTGTGCAGAAGTTGGCCCGCGCGGCCATGTCCCCGGGTTCGATGGGGAATCCGATGCCGAGCGCCGAAAGTATTCCTCTGCCGACGAAGAACTCCACCGGATCGTACCCGAACAGGGCCAGATGAGCGGGACCGCTCCCGGGAGTCACGCCGACGGAAATGGGGATATGCTGCCCCAGGGCTCCCTCGCCCGCCAGCCTGTCCAGATTGGGGGTCGAGGCGGCTTCGAGAGGCGTTTTGCACCCCGGCTCGGCAACGTCCCCCAGACCGTCGAGCACCGCGAGCAGAATGCTGCCTCCGCCCTTTTCGGCAAGGCTTTCCACCAGACCCTTGTACATGAAATCCGAGCCTCCGTTCATACCGGTTTGAACTTGATTGTACCGGACGAATCCGTGCCGCCGACCGGGAAGGGGGTCTCCCCGGCGTCGCGGAGCATTCCCAAAACCTCCTCCTCGTTGCCGGAATCGACTGCCAGAATGATTCCGACGCCGAGGTTGAAGGCCCGCCTCATCTCCTCCCGGGGTATGCCGCCTAGCCTGCCGATAAGGCCGAAGACGGGCGGCTCCTCCCATCCCTCGCGGATCTCTGCTCCGCATCCCGGCGGCAGAATCCTGCACAGGTTCCCCGGGATGCCGCCCCCGGTGACGTGGCAGATTCCTCCGACGAGCCCTCTGCGAACGAGGGGCGCCACGGCGCCTAGATAGCTCCTGTGTACGGCGAGAAGGACTTCGGCGACCGTTCCGCCGCCGAGTTCCGCAGGCCGGTCGCCGGGACTCATGCCGGCCAGATCGAACAGGACCTTTCGAGCCAGCGAATAGCCGTTCGTGTGCAGACCCGTAGAAGGCAGGCCGATCAGGCTCATGCCGGGTCCGACGCGGTCGTTCGTTATCAACGAGCACTCGTCCACGACTCCGACGATCGTCCCCGCCACGTCGTAGTCGCCGGGAGAGTAGAAGCCGGGCATCTCGGCGGTTTCGCCGCCGAGGAGCGCGCACCCGTTCTCCCTGCACGCCGAGGCCATGCCTGAGACTATTTCGGCGGCCGTCCGGGAATCCAGGCTGCCGCAGGCTATGTAGTCCAGGAAGAACAGCGGCTCGGCGCCCTGGGCGAGGATGTCGTTCACGCAGTGGTTGACCAGGTCCATGCCGACCGTGGAATAGTCGCCCACCATCGCGGCGACCTTGAGCTTGGTGCCCACGCCGTCCGTGCTGGCGACCAGGATCGGCCGGGAGATGCCGGGGAACTCGGCCCTGAAGAGCCCTCCGAAACTGCCGAGATCGGAGAGCACCCGGGGGGTGAAGGTCTGCCGGACAGAGGCCTTCATGAGCTGAACGGCCCGCTCCCCCTCGTCCACGTCGACCCCGGCGGCCCTGTAGTCGAGCCCCTCCGTCACGAGACGCTCCCGATCTGGTTGGATGCCAGGTAGAAGCGCATATGCTCGTCGATCGCCTCCTTCGTGATGCCGCGCATCATCTCCACCCCGAACCCGGAAATCGCGAAGGCGGCTATGACGGACCCGTAGGCGAGCCCCATCTTGATGCTGTCGAAGTCCAGCCCTCTGCCCGAGCCGGCCAGGAATCCGAGCATCCCCGCCGCAAAGGAGTCACCCGCGCCGGTCGGATCGACGACATCCTCCACAGGGAAGGCGGGGAGGTTGAAGGGCGCGGGGCCGCCCAGGGCGAGGACGCCAGCCGCCCCCCTCTTGATTACGACGTACTTCGGGCCGTGTTCGAGAATCCACTTGCCGGCCTTGAAGATGTTGGTCTCGCCAGAAAGCTGCTTCGCCTCGGAAGCGTTGACGAAGACGATCTGCACCTTCCTGAAGACGTCCAGTACCGCATCCCTCTGTCTGTCGATCCAGAGGTTCATCGTGTCCACCGCTATCCAGCGGGGATTCTCCACCTGCCGGAGAACGTCGAGCTGGAGCGTAGGGTCGATGTTCGCGAGGAATACGCAGGGAGTGCTCCTGTAGTGTTCCGGCAGCTTCGGGGCGAAGCCGGCGAAGACGCCGAGTTCGGTTCTGATGGTCCTTGCATCGCCCAGATCGGGGCCGTAAACCCCTTCCCAGCGGAAGGTCGGACCCTGTCCGATCTGCAGGCCGCCCAGGTCTATGCCCTTCTCCTCGAGGAAGTTCTTCTCCAGAACGGGGAAATCCGGCCCGACGACGCCTACGATTCTCACGGAATCGAAAGGCCGGGAACCCAGGGAGAAGTACACCGCCGAACCGCCCAGCGTCTCCTCCACCTTGCCGGAGGGGGTCGTCAGGGTATCGAGAGCGATGGAACCGACTACGAGCAATGCCATGAGTCTCCGATCCGGGGATTACATCCTCTCGGGCGCCTCTACTCCGAGGATGCCCAGGAGATCCCTCATTGTGTTGCGGCAGGCCGAGCAGAGCATGAGCCTGGCGCGGGACACTTCCGGCTCATCCCTGTCGACGACGCGGACCCTCTGATAGAACCCGTGGAAGGATACGGCCAGATCGTGGAGGATCTCGGTGAGCCTGTGCGGCTCCAGCGCCGCGGCCGCCGCCGCCGTCCTCACGGGAACTGCTTCCAGCAATCTCATGAGACTTCTCTCGTCCGCGCCGGCCAGGAGAGGTGCCACGGACGCGCCGCCGGTCGCCGGCGAAAGGCCTTCTGCGAGGGCGTTCCGCAGGATTCCGGAGATCCTGGCGCAGGCGTACTGGACGTAATAGACCGGGTTGTCGTCGGACTGCCTCCTGGCCAGCTCCAGGTCGAAGTCCATCTGGGCCTCCGCCCTCCTAGTCAGGAAGAGATATCTCGTCACGTCCGGCGAGCCCGCCTCCTCGACGAGATCGCGCAGAGTGACGAAGTTGGCCGCCCGCGTCGACATCTTCACCTTCCGGCCGTCGCGCACCAGGGTAACGAACTGGTGCAGGATCACCCTCAGCCTCCTGGAAACCTCCTCCTCCCCCAGCAGGGCCGACAGGAGGGCGACGACGTCCTTGCTCGTGTCCAGGTGGTCCGATCCGAAGATGTCCACCATCAGGTCGTATCCCCTCCCGAACTTGTCCAGGTGATAGGCTATGTCGGGCATCCTGTAGGTGAACACGCCGTTCTCCCTCAACAGGACGCGGTCTTCCGGCCTGCCGAGGGCCGTGAGCCTGGCCCAGAGCTTTCCTGATCCCTCGGGTTCCTCATAGATGAGCGGCCCCGACGGGGTTTCGATCCTCCCCAGGGCTTCCAGCGCCTCGCCGACGGCCTCCGGGATGAGGCTGGACTCGCTGAAGTACCTGTCGAACTCGACCCCGAGAACCGCCAGATCGCCCTTTATCATCTCCATGGCCCGGGTTCTGGCGTAATCCACGAACAGCCCGGAATCCGCAGGCCACTCGAGAGCCGAACCCCGCTCGCCGGCGAGATCCCTGGCCCACCAGAGAAGGTATTCGCCCCTGTAGCCGCCTTCCGGCACGGGATGGGAGTCTCCATGCAGCTCGGCGTACCTGGCTGCGAGCGACTCGCCGAGCAGGAGGCTCTGCCGGCCGGCGTCGTTGAAGTAGTATTCGCGCTCCACCCGCCAGCCCGTGGCTTCCAGCAGGCCTGCCACCGCCTCTCCGAGGACCGCCTGCCTGCAGTGACCGATGTTCAGGGGACCGGTGGGATTGGAGCTGACGTACTCGACGAGCGCGGTCCTGCCGCTGCCGGCGGCGACCATCATCGGAACGAGCCCTTCGCTCGCCAGGGCGGAAGTCACCGAACACAGATGAGCCAGGGAGAACGACAGGTTGATGTAGCCCGGCCCCTCCACCGATATCGAGGCGAAGACGTCCTCCGGAAGCGCGGCGTCGGACGCCAGCGCCTCCGCGATCTCCCTGGGCTTCGCTCCGGCGGGTCCGGCGGCTTCGAGCGCGATCCTGCTGGAGACGTCCCCGAACGATTCGAGGCGAGGTTCGGTCAGAGCAACCTCCCTCTCGATCCCGTACCGGGACGAGAGGGCGCTGCGGAGACGGTCCGAGGCGAGCCTCCTGGCCTCCTCAGGTCTCAATGGACGCCTCTGGTTGCTGGTCCGGGAAGTCCTCGAAGTCGGCATCGCTCCAGAGCATCTCCAGGTTGTAGTACTCCCTCGCGTCCGGCTGGAAGACGTGAACGACCAGGTTGTCGAAATCGAGCAGGATCCAGTTCCCGTCCTCGAAGCCCTCCTTGTGATGCAGCCTCACGCCCATTGATCTGGCGACCTCTTCGACCCTGTCGGCCACGGCTCTGGCCTGGGTGGCGCTGGAGGCGGAGGCGACGAGGAACATGTCCATGGTGAGGGGGAATCCGCTCATGTCGATGGCCCTGACCCTGTATCCGTGACGCTCGTGTATGGCGGCGACCAGGGGGGCTATTATGTCCTCGACCAAGTCATTCCTCCGGATTCTGTCTTTCGACGGGTATCAGCGCGTCCCTGCGGGATGCGACGTCCCTGCCCAGATAGATGGTCAGATCGGTTTCCGGATCGGTTTCAATGCTCCACACTATGGAACTGTCCCCGAGGCCGAGCATGGCGGCCGCGGCCTCTGCGGCCGTGCGGCCCGGGATGTGGGAGACTATGACGGTGGCGGCGTAGTTGTCCCTGTCGGCGTCGGCGGGTTCGAAGGGGGTCGTGAAGACCGTCTCCCCGGAGGCTCCGAGGAAGAACCGCTGCACGGTCCTGGCCAGACCGCTCATGCCGGAGCCGTTCAGTATCCTGAGACTCACGCTGTCGGGGAACTGCATCAGAGAATCCAGTTCAGACTCCTCCGGGGGTCTCTCCGGAATCCTCCCCCACAGCGCGACTCCGAACAGAGCCAGAGCGAGGAGGGTGACGAATGTCCTCCAGAACAGGCCATGAGTCTGGAACGCCACTCAGAAGACCCCCTCGAAGAAGGGCTTCAGGCGTTCGAAGGAACTCTCCAGCGACTCCGAGACGACCCTCGTATCCATCACCGAGGTCATGAAATTGACGTCCCCGGGCCACCTCGGAAGCATGTGAAGGTGCAGATGGCCCTCCACTCCCGCTCCGGCACACCGCCCTACGTTCCAGCCCCCGTTGATGCCGCCCGCGTTCATGGCCTCCGAGAAGGCCCTCTCGGCCGCGGCGGCGCCTGCGAGCATGGCCGCGCCCTCCCCGGGGGAGAGTTCGGAAAAAAGGGCGACATGCCTGTTGGGCAGGATCATGAGATGTCCGTTCGTGTACGGATATCTGTTCATGACGGCGGAGACCAGGGGACCGCGGGCCAGGATCAGGTTGCCCCTGTCGTCATCGTCCGCCAGCAGGCCGCAGAACAGGCAGCCTTTCACGCCGGCGGCGCCGGTGACGTAGACCTTCCTCCAGGGTGCCCAGAGCCTATCCAATCCTGCTCCCCTGCTGAATGACGGAATACGGGGCGAGTACGGTGCCCGGAGGCAGGGTCGAATCCTCGACGATGCAGCCGTCGCCGATCCGGGAGCCGGCGCCTATGCCGACCCTCCCGGACAGGCGGACGAAGCGGCCTATCTCGGTATCGGGCCCGGTCTCGACGGAATCCTCCACCCATACGCCGGCGGGATCGGAGAATCTGGCGCCCGATGCCATGAGCCTTGCCACGTTCCGCCTGCTCAGGGCCCGGGATGCTTCCGCGAGCTGGAACGGATCGTTGACTCCGGCGACCTCCTCCCATGAGGAAGCCAGAAAGGCGGCACAGGTGGAACCCTCGTCCGCGGCGATCGATACGGCGTCGGTCAGGTAGTATTCGCCCTGGGCGTTGTCATTCCCGATCAGACCGGCATATCTGTGGAGAGAGGGGCCGTCGAAGGCCATCAGGCCGGTGTTCACCTCCGCTATCGATCGTATCCGATCGTCGGCGTCGCGTTCTTCCACGATCCTGGAGACGAGCCCGTCCCTCCCCCTGACGATCCGGCCGTAGCCGTGCGGGTCGGGGGCGATCACGGTGAGCACGGCCATGGAGGCTCCGGCGGAACGCCTCGCCGACATGAGCGCCTCTACAGTGCCGGGCGTGAGGAGCGGAACGTCCCCCAGGAGGACGGCGTACTCGTCCGCGCCGACGGCCGTCAGAGCGCACGAGACGGCATGAGCCGTCCCGAGCTGCCGCTCCTGAATGACCCAGGGGATCCCTTCGGCCTCGAGGCACGGGATCAGCAGATCCCTGCCATGCCCCACTACGGCCGTGATCCTGTCGAAACCGCAGGCGCGCGCCGTCTCGACGACACGGAGTATCATCGGTCGTCCCAGCACTGGATGGAGGACCTTCGGCAGGGAGGAGTGCATCCTCTTCCCGGCGCCGGCAGCCAGTATGACCGCCGCGGTCAATCCAGCAGCCCTGGGTTCAGGTTCCTGTCGTCCGCCATGACGACTCTGGGCTTCGGAGGCTTCTCGTCGCCGGATATCCATACGTACTGCATCACGATGATCCTGTCGCCGGGTTTCACCAGCAGGGCGGCGGCGCCGTTTATGCTCACGGTCCCGGTGCCCCGGGGGCCTTCGATCACGTAGGTCTCGAAGCGCCGGCCGTTGGCGAGATCGGCGACCTGCACCCTCTCGCCGGGGAGGATGCCGGACAGGTCCAGAAGATCGGTGTCTAACTGGATCGAACCGACGTAGTCGGCGCAGGCATCGGTGACGACGACTCTGTGGAGCTTGGCTCCGAGGAAGCAGCGGAACAAGTCAGACCTCCACGGCTCCGACGCCCGGCCGGAGCACCGCATTGTCTATCAGTCTGGTCTTGCCGGCATGGACCGCGACGGCGAACAGCCCGTCCCTGTCCAGCCGGTCCATTGGGACCATTGTCGAAGGATCGACGAGGTCGGCGTACTGGATGGACAGGATGCCTCCGGGTCCGATCTCGTCCTCGAAGGCAGCCCTCAGCTCGACCGCGGAAGGCGCGCCGAGCCTCGCAAGGGCGGCGGCGGCGGAGATGCCCCGGAATATGGCCGGAGCCTCCTTCCTCTGATCGGGAGTCAGATAGGCATTCCTGGAACTCATGGCGAGCCCGTCGGGCTCCCTCACGATCGGGGCCGCCACGATCCCGATCCCCAGCCTGAGGTCGGCGACCATGCGCCTGATGACCGCGAGCTGCTGGGCGTCCTTCCTGCCGAAGACGGCCACATCGGGCCTGACTATTCCGAACAGGACGCAGCATACCGTCGCCACGCCGCCGAAGTGACCCGGCCGGAACGGACCGCATAGTACGTTTTCGAACGAAGGCAGGGATATGCGGGTCGAAAAGCCTTCGGGGTAGATGCCCTGTGCATCGGGGGCGAAGAGGACGTCGGCCCCCTCCTTTTCGAGCAGCGCCGCATCCTTTTCCAGGTCGCGGGGATAGCGCGCAAAGTCCTCCCCGGGGCCGAACTGGGTCGGATTGACGAAGACGGAGACCACGGTCCTGCGCCCGCCCTCCAGGGCCAGTCCGACAAGGCTCAGATGCCCCTGGTGGAGGGCGCCCATTGTCGGGACCAGAGCCAGTCCGCACCCTCCGGCGCGGAGGTCGGAGGCTACGCGGGTCATCTCTTCGGGATTCTTCACTATCTTCATCTGTCAGCCCCTGGTCCTGGAGACGTATGTCTGTATGCCGCCCCGGTGCTCCTCGACCGCCCGCATCAGCATCCCGAGCTGGTCGGGCCTAGACCGGAAGTCCATCCCGTCCGTGTTCACTATGAGAACGGGAAGATCGCGGGTCCGGAAGAAATAGCTGTTGTATGCGTTCACCAGAGCCTCCACGTAGGATCTGCTCATGTCGCGCTCATACGGCCGTCCGCGCTTGGTGATCCTCGAGAGTATCACGTCCATGGAGGCCTGGAGGTAGATGACCAGATCGGGCGTATGAACGTCCTTTTCTAGAATCGCGGCGATCCTGTCGTACAGGGAGAACTCGTGCTCCCCCAGGTTCATGGAGGCGAATATCCTGTCCTTCGCGAACATGTAGTCCGACACCACCCGGTTCTCGAAGAGGTCGAACTGACCGAGCTTCTGCTGCTGCCGGAACCGGCTCAGCAGGAAGAACACCTGGGTCTGGAATGCGTAGGATCGCCTGTCCCTGTAGAACAGAGGCAGGAACGGATTCTCCTCGACCTCCTCCAGCACGAGCCTCGCCTTCCACGCTTCTCCGAGCAGGCCGCAGAGCGTCGTCTTTCCGACGCCGATCGGCCCTTCCACTACGATGTACTTCCTGCTGTCAGGCACGTGACCAGATTTCTCCTGGAGATGGAGGATTCTCAACTGTGGCAATATCGCCCGAACCGGGCAGGCGTGCCAGAAGCTCCAGGGGCGACGAGCCCACGGAAGGGATGGGTCTGTCCCCGAGAAGGTCCGCGAGCGGGCGCAGGACAAAGACTCTCCGGGTCATCCCGGGATGCGGCAGGACCAGGTCGGCGTCCAGCATGGTCTCGTCTCCGAGGTAGAGGATGTCGAGATCCAGCGGCCTCTCGCTGCCGCCCTTCCTGATCTCCGATCCGGCCGACAGCTCGACGGACCTGCACAGGTCCAGGAGCTGATGAGCCCCGGAAACCCACAACCCGGCCAGAACGGAGTTGAGGAAGGCCCCTCCCCCCACGCCTTCCGCCGGGTCCGATTCGTATATGCCGGCAAGCCTGGGGAGCCTTATCCTCGGATCGATCATCAGGGCGGAGGCTGCGGAACGGAGGTGCCCGTCCCTGTCGCCCATGTTGCTTCCCATTGCTACGGCGAAGGGTCGCGTCACCCCGAATCCCCCGTGAACACCGCCCTGTCCGTCCTGAGCTGGAGCGTGGGGAAGGGCTTGGTCGCGGTGACGCTCCAGGAGAGGTCGGGCCGCATGGAGGAAAGAGCCCGGAGAACTGCGGAAACAAGGTCTTCGATATGGTCGTACCGGCTTCCCGACAGCTCCGCAACGGCGTCCACCGTCTCCCTGTAGTCGATCAGCGGCCCGGAGCCGGCCGACCAGGCGCCCCTGCACTCGATGTCGAGCCGGACGAGCCTGGGAGCCAGCTTCTCCTCGGGCAGAACGCCCAGGGTGGCGCTGAATTCGATCCCTTCCAGCCTCAGGATTCCTCCTGGCACTTCCTGGACCTCCTCATGGCCGTCCTCCCCCTCAGGCTGTGGAATTCGAGCTGTTCGAGCCTGCCGAGCGCCTTGTGTATTCTTTCCTCGGGAAGAGTGAGGGAGAAGCGCACGTATCCCTCGCCCCAGGTGCCGAACCCGGAGCCGGGAGTCACCACTATGCCCGACGCCGTTATGAGCCAGGATGCGAAATCGATCGATGTCCAGCCCTTCGGAACGGCCGCCCACAGGTAGAGGCTCGCCGGGCAGTCACAGACGTCCCAGGAGAGCTTCCGGAGGCTCTCGATCAGGAGAGCCCTCCGCCGGGCATAGACGGCGACCCTGTCCGCAATCGCTTCAGGAGGGGAGGCGAGGGCCGCCGCCCCGGCCTTCTGGATTGCGGTGAATACGCCGGAGTCGATGTTCTCCTTGGCGGACATGAAAGCCTTCACGAGCCGCGTACCGCCCGTCACGAAACCGATCCTCCAGCCGGTCATGCTGAAGGTCTTCGAGAGGGAATGGAACTCGAGACAGAGGGGTGCGGCGCCTTCGATCTGCAGGAACGACGCGGGCTTCCCGCCGTCGAACCTGATGTGGCTGTAGGAGTTGTCGCTTACGATCAGCAGGTCCTCCCTGCGCGCGAACTCCACGATCCTTCTCATGTCCTCCCCGGACATCACGGCGCCGGTGGGGTTGTTGGGATAGTTCAGGTAGATCATCCTGGCGCTCTTGAGTATCGAGGGCTCCAGAGAGTCCAGATCCGGCAGGAAGCCGTTCTCCCTGCGCAGCGGCACCTCGACTGGAACCGCGTCTGCAAGGATCGCAGCGGCCCGGTACACCGGATATCCCGGGCTGGGCACCAGAACCACGTCCCCGGGGTTGCAGAAGGCCACCGGGACGTGGGCTATCCCCTCCTTGGTCCCTATGACGGCGGCGTGGGAGACGTCCTCTCCGGGCTCGACCCCGAACTCCCTCGACATCCAGGCGGAGGCCGCATCGAGGAAGAAGGGGCTTCCCTCGTTCCTCGGGTACCTGTGGAAGGCCGGGTCGCGCAGCGCCTCCGAAGCTGCACTGACTACGAAATCGGGCGTGGGGAGATCCGGATCGCCGATCCCGAAATCTATGATGTCGACGCCTTTTCTGGCGACTGCGGCCTTCTTTCTGTCGAGTTCGGCGAAGAGGTAGGGCGGAAGCCTGCTCACCCTGCCTGAAGCCGAGATGAGAACGGATTTCTTGTCCAAGAGAAACACCTTTCGGGCTCGGGCTTTGGCTTTCTTGACCCTGCAGGTACAAGGTACAATAAATCAAACAGGATCATATATGTGAACATCCGGCGCAGGAGGAATCATGACGAAGATTTCATTGGCCATCCTTCTTCTCATCGCCTCAGCATCCGCGGATTACATCGACTTCGGAACCGGTGAAGGAGTGAGTTCGACCGTCGAGTTGATCGAATCGTCGCCTTCGGGCATGACGATCGAGATCACGGTCCCCGGCGTCGAGACGACCCTTCTCACGCAGTCCGGGATCGGCTTCACCTGCATCGGCTCTCCGGGAACCACCCTCTCGGCGTTCGAACCCGGTTTCCCCGCCATGCCGAAGCTTTCCTTCCTGGCTGCCCTGCCTGCGTCGCCGTCCATCTCCGCGACCGTCGAGGAACGCGAGATGGTGACCGTGGGAAGGATGATCCCGTATCCAATGCAGCCGATTCTCGCCGACACCTCCAGAGATTCCGGCGTTTTCGCCTACGAACCGGCCGCCTATGAATCCGGAGTACACCCCTCCGCCGAGGTCTTCTGGGACGTCGACGGGCTGCTCCGTGGCGTTACCGTCGGCCGCTTCGCCGTATTCCCCTTCTCCTGGAACGCCGAGACCGGCATTCTCACGGCAGCCAGGCGGCTCAGGATAAGGATCGACTTCGGAGGCGCCGTCTCCACTCCCGATGCCGCCCGTTCGCCGTGGTTCGAGGGCATCTACCGGCAGTCGCTCATCAACGCCGACATCCTGGAAGGGGCTCCGGCAAGCCAGTGCTTCAAGTCATCCGGGGTGAGCTATCTGACCGGAACCGCCTCGGCGGCTGAGGCGGAAGGAGCGGACCTCCTCATAATGGCGGGACAGGACCTCGCCGACACGATGATAGAGGAGTTCGCCACGGCCAAGCACAACCAGGGGTACATGACCACGGTCGTCGATGCCGGCGGCTGGACCCAGGCCCAGATCAAGTCCTACATCCAGAACGCGTACGACACCTGGAACCCCGCCCCCTCCTTCGTCCTCTTCGTGGGCGACCATCCTCAGCTCCCGGGGTACAGCTACAACTCCATGTTCTCGGACAACCGCTATGCCTGCGTGTCGGGATCGGACTACATCTGCGACATCTTCAGGGGCCGGTTCCCCTGCGGGACCAACTGGATGCCTAACGTATCGGACAAGATCCTCGCGTGGGAGTTCGATCCGGTCCTCGATCCGTCCTTCTGGAACACCGTCCTGTCGGCCGGATACTTTCAGGACTCCAATGATGACGGAGTCGCGGACAGGTGGTTCCTGTTCACCTGCGAAACAGTGAGGGACACCTACGCCACCCTGTATGGCAAGACCGTGATAAGGGAATACTGCACCAATTCGTCCGCTCCGAGGCCGTACTACTACAGGCCGGATGCGCCGTCCGCAGGTCAGCAGGTTCCATCCGACATCACCTGGGGCGGTAACGCCGCCGGAATCAACGCTGCGATAAACGGGGGCGTCTTCCTCGTACAGCACAGGGATCACGGCGCCGTATCGGGCTGGGCCGATCCCGCCTACTATATCAGCAACCTCTCCGGCCTCTCCAACGGGGATCTGACGCCGATCGTCATGAGCATCAACTGCCTCACGGGTCAGTTCGCCTCCGACTGCTTCTCCGAGAACTTCTTCAGGATGGAGGGCGGAGCCGTCGCCGTGTTCGCCGCGGCGGAGGTCTCCTACAGCTACTTCAACGACTATCTCTGCTACGGCATCTATCACAGCTTCAACGACGAGTACGTCTCTCCCCCGTCGATCTACACCAGCCCCGGAGGGAACTACCTCGCCGGCCAGGCGCTCATGGGCGGCCAGCTCGAGGTGCAGGCCGCCGCTCCATTCAACCCCTACGGCTCCTGGCAGAGATATGCCGAGACGACATGGGATCTCTTCCATGTCTTCGGCGATCCCACCATGGACATGAGGACGGAGGTTCCCGCACCTCTCGTCGTCTCCGCCCCCGACTCCCTCCCGACAGGTTCCACGTCGGCCCTGTTCACGGTCACCTCGGGAGGGGTTCCAGTAGAAGGTGCGCTGGTTTGCCTGAGGAAACCCGACCAGGCGATCTATGTCCGCGGCTTCACGGATTCCTCCGGCAGCCTCGAGCTGACCTTCCCGGCAACCAGCAACGACTTCGACATGCCCTGGATGGTTTCGTCCCACAACACCATCCCCGAAGCCGGGCAGATCAACAACGGCGGAACAGGCATCCCGGAAGGGCGGGAGTCGTTCTGCATCTGCGGCTGGCCCACCCCGAATCCGTCGACTGGAAGGGTTTCCTTCCCGCTGTTCCTGTCTGGATCCGGACGTGTCCTCGCGAGAGTGTACGACATGTGCGGAAGGATCGTATGGGAGGCGGACAGGCTGATGCCGGCGGGAGAGCAGAGCGTCGTATGGGACTCCGACGCACCGTCGGGAGTTTACATGACCGTCCTGACTCTGCCGGACGGTTCGATTCACGCTTCCCGGGTGGTACTGGCCAGATAGCCGGCACGGCGACATCAGCGGGGGGCGGCGG
>LKHC01000002.1 GCA_001618605.1 Candidatus Fermentibacter danicus | reverse complement strand
AGGCCGGCTCTCGTAGTGGCGCCGACTATCGTGAAGTGCGCGAGGTTGAGCTTCACGGTCCTGGCGTGGGGGCCGGGATCGAGCACGAAGTCGATCTCGAAGTCCTCCATCGCCGGATAGAGATATTCCTCCACGACCCGGGGCAGCCTGTGGATCTCGTCGATGAACAGCACTTCCCCGTCGTGCAGATTGGTGAGTATCCCCACCAGATCGGCCGCTCTCTCTAGCGCCGGGCCGGAGGTGGTGATGATCTCCGCTCCCATCTCCGTGGCGATTACATGCGCGAGGGTGGTCTTGCCCAGGCCCGGAGGCCCGTGGAGGAGAACGTGATCCAGCGGCTCATTTCTTCCCCTGGCTGCCTCGATCGCTATCCGGAGATTCTCCAGCACCATCTTCTGGCCGACGTATTCGGAGAGCAACTGCGGTCGGAGCCTGTTCAGGACGGCCTCATCACCGTTCTGCCGCTCCCCGGAGACTATCGACTGCCTCGTCATCTCCGGCTCCTCGCTCTCAGGGCCTCACGCACGATGTCGGCCGCCGAGGGCGCCGGTTCGGCCGGCAGTGCGGCCGTAGCCTTCGAGATGAGCGAATCGGCCTCGACAGGCGCGATGCCGATCTGTGACAGGATTATGCGGGCCTCGGAGGCTGCCCCCCCGTCCGGCGCCTCCCTGACGGGAGCCGCTGCGTACTCCCTGGAGAGCTTGTCCTGCAGGGCGGCTATGATCTGTCGCGCGCGCGCCTTGCCTATTCCGGGCAGTGTCGAGAGAAACCGCTCGTCACCAGCGACCACGGCGGACGCAATNNACGAGGGCCTCGTAGACATCCCGCTCGATGTCGTCGGCGAACGCGATCAGAATCGGAGTGAGCCTGTTGCCTTCGAGCTGGACGACCAGTTGTACGGGAAGATCCTCGGTCCTTCCCGCTACGAGCCTGGCCGTCAGGTTCCTCGAAGCCATCAGCCTGATGCAGAAATCGCCTGTGCGGAGGACGAGGCCGCTTTCGTCGACGCTCTCGACTATGCCTCGCACCCTCTCTATCATCGCCCTCCGTATTCCATGACCGCGATCGCCATCGCAAGCGCGTCGGTCACGTCAGCCGGCTTCACCTCCGACCGTATCCCGAGGAGGTGCCGGACCATGCCGGCCACCTGTTCCTTCCCGGCCCTCCCGTTCCCGACCACCAGCTTCTTCACCATAGTGGCCGGAAGGGTCGTTACCGGCACTCCCCTGCTCGCCGCGGCGAGGCACAGGACACCCCGGGCGTGACCCATGACGATCGCCGTCGCAGGATGGGCATAGTGCGAATAGATCGCCTCCATGCCCATCATGCAGGGCCGGAACGTGTCGATGACTCCGAGAAGCCCGTCGTACAGTTCAAGCAGCCTGTCCGGAAGAGGCGAACTCCTCTTCGTCCTTATGGTGCCTGCATCGAGAAGCACCGCCCGTGCGCCCGAAACCTCGATCAATCCGTACCCGGTGATTTCGAGGCCGGGATCTATGCCCAGGATCGTCCTGCGGTCACTGTCTATTCCGGCATCTCCAGGTTCGTATGAACGGCCTGCACGTCGTCGTGCTCCTCGAGCATCTCGAGCAGGCGGGCGGCCTGCTCCGCCTCCTTCTTGTCCGGTACTACCACGTTGTCGGCCACCTTGGCGGATTCGGCCCCGTCTACGGTAATGCCGGCCTTCTCGAGGCCCTCCTTGACGGCATAGAGCCGGGAGGGGCTGGTCACGACGATGAAGGTGTCGTCCTCGGACTGGATGTCCTCGGCTCCGGCCTCGAGGCCTGCCTCCATGACCGTTTCCTCATCGTACTTCGTGGCATCGACGAAGATCTGGCCCTGGCTGGTGAAGTGGTAGGCCACGCTGTTCTTGGCGCCCAGCCTGCCGCCGCCGCGGGTGAGCAGGTGCCTGATCTCGGCGGCCGCCCTGTTCTTGTTGTCGGTGAG
>LKHC01000001.1 GCA_001618605.1 Candidatus Fermentibacter danicus | reverse complement strand
GTCGGCCGAACATGCCGCGACCCTCGCAGGGGTGGTGTGGTGCCAGACCTCCGGAGTCATGATGACGATGCGCTGTGAAGGCGTCAGCTCCAGGTGGAGGGTCTGGGGCTTGAGATCCTGCTGCCCGAGGAATCTGGTGAGATCCCTGGAGCGCAGCTTGTAGCCGGAATCCTTCGGGCCGAGCTTCATCTCGCTCGCGAGAGTGTGCTCGTCCGTCAGGGCCGAGGCGGTCGCCGACTCCGTGAGGAAGGCCCTGGAGGCGCCTGCATGAGCGATCCAGACATCCGTACCCAGGAATGCCGCAGCGGTGACGGAGCAGCCACGGAGTTCCTCGGCCCTGATGCGCTCCCCCGCTTCGTGGAAGGCCTCGACCAACGCCTCGCCCACGCGGAAGGCGACCCCTTCGGCGAATACGTCACGGATCGTCGAGACGGCGATCTCCGCAGAGCGGGCATCCCCTGCCGATCCCTCGGCGACGGTCACCACTGATGCGAACGGGTACTCGCCCCTGAAGCCGTCGGCTTCGGACAGGGATTCCCCTCTGCTGCGTCCCCTCGCGGCGAGCCAGGCGGAATCGAGCATTCTGGAGGATTGCTGAGTCATTCCGGGAGGATTCTGGTGGAGATGAGCGGACTCGAACCGCCGGCCTCTGCCTTGCGAAAGCAGCGCTCTACCAACTGAGCTACATCCCCGCCAGCCATGAGGTGCAATTCTGCGAAATCGAGACCCCGGATGCAAGCGTCAGAATGATACGAGAACCGATCCATCGCCCCTGAGCCTGACGAAATCCGGATTGCCGGGATCCTGTGCGGCTTCGACACCCTTCGAGATCTGNNCCGCCGGTGAAGGCCACGGCAGCGCCGCCGCGTCCCTCCACCCGGAACATGGAGGGCAGGATCGAGTCCGCGGCTTCGGAGAATTCCGCCTCCGCGTCGCAGAGGACTATCCTGTCCCGCCTGACCAGGTTGCCGTCGTCCAGCATCAGGACCACGGGGACTCTGGGTGACTGACCCAGCACGATCGTTCCCATGCCCGAAAGGATTCTACGGCTGCCCTCCTCGGTGACGGATACCGATCCGTCCATCGCGGCGATGAAGGCGAGCCTGGCTTCCACCCGTCCCTCCAGGAGGTCGACGATTATCAGCTCGTCCGAACTCGTGGGATGGACATCGAAGAGGGCGGGCCCGGAAGCCTCCGGCTGCCCGGCGGGCTCTTCCGCGGCCTGCACGGCCGGGGGAGCCTCCGGGGCGGCATCGGACGCAGGGCCGTAGACTATCTCGATGGATGGTGCGGGCGCCTCCGGTGAAGGCCTCTCCGGAGCGATCGCCTGGATCGGGGGCTCGGGGGACGGTTCGGGCTCGGGAGCCTCCCCGGGTTCAGGAACAGGCCCGGGCTCGGGAGCCGGCCCGGGCTCCGCAGGCTCTTCGGGTGCGTCCTCCTCAGGCGCGGGCGTCTCCTCCGGTGATGCGAACACGGATTCGAGCACCTGCACAGGTTCCCCGGGCCCGGAAGCCTTCACAGGCTCGGGGGCCGGTTCGGGCTCGGGAATCGGTCTGGGTTCAGGGGCTGGCCCAGCTTCATGAATCGGCCTGGGTTCGGGAGCAGGCTCGGGCTCGGGAGCCGGCCCGGGTTCCGCAGGTTCTTCGAGCGTGGCCGCCTGCGGCGCGGGCGTCTCCCCGGACCCGGCGAATATGGATGCCAGGAACGGATCCTGTACGCCCTCGCGGGCGCCCTCGGAGTCTGCGGATGCCACACCCGGAACGGGAAACGGACTGGCAACGCTTTTGAATACGCTTGTGAAATCGAACGGCTGCGCCGGCTCGTCCGGAGAGGCTTCCGTTGAAGGAGCCGCCTCGGCCTCCCCGCCTGCATCCTGTTCAGGAGAGTCGCCGAAGACGGACTGTAGGGAGAACCCCTCCTCGGATTCCGCTTCGGGAACTCCCATCAGGGCTGAGACGTCCCTGACCTCGACCGGAGGCGCCTCTTCGGGCTTGCCCGGCAGGTCGAGGTTTATCCCGACGCTCGAAAGCAGCTCGGTTACACCTGTTTCGGAGTCCACCGGCTGCACCACGCCGATGTCACGGAGCAGGCTCTCCACTTCGCCCGAAGTCGCGAACACGTCCTCGGCTCCGGCTTCGTCGGGAAAGACCTGGAAGCTTCCGGAATGACCGGCCGGCCGGGCCGGAGCGGCTGCGGGGGCATCGTCCGCCCCGGTCTCAGAATCCCCGGGCGTTGCATCCTGCAGCCTGCCGTTCAGGCGGGTCACGGCGACGGACGCGCCCCTGTGGTCGCCTTCGAGTTCCAGTACGACCCTGTAGTTGTCGAGAGCGCTCTCCTTCTCCTCCAGTTCCTCGAGTACCTGGCCGAGCCTGTAGTGGTGCTGCACGCTGCCGAGTTCCAGGGTGATGAGCTGCTCGAGCTGTTCGCGTGCCTCGGACCATAGCCCCAGTGACATGCAGGCGTCGGCCAGCAGGCTCCTTGCCTTCGATCTGGTGCCGATCAGCGAGACCGCCTTGAGGAGAAGCTCCCTGGCCTGCTCGGTGAGTCCGCGGCCCAGGTAGTCCTCGGCGTCTCTGCACAGGGCGTTGTATGTGTCACTTGTGAAGGCGTCGGCCACAGGAAACCTCCCGGAGTTGACTGTGTGCTCGACTGCGCCATGCGGGACGGGCCGCCCGCAGGGGCCTCTTCCCGGGGGAACGTGGCGGAGAGAGAGGGATTCGAACCCTCGAGGGCGTTTTCACACCCTACACGATTTCCAATCGTGCTCCATCGACCAACTCGGACATCTCTCCGCAGGCGTTCTTGTGGCTGATAGAATAGGCCTACACCCTGATCGTGTCAACGAAAAGCCCCGGCGGGCTCATGGGCAGATCGTGCAGTTACGGAACGACCGACGGGTCTTCCGTGCCTTCCACGAGGCGGCCTCGAACCAGGATTCCCGGGACGGCTCGTACAGGACCGGAGCGTCCCCTCCCGCGATGGGGCATGGGCGGAGGCCGCCGCGGGCATCGAGGCAGAGATAGTCGAGATGGGGACAGAGGGCTCCGTGAAGGCGCAGTTCGACCCCGCCGTCCTCCGAACGCCTGTATGGACAGTCCGGCTCGTCCAGCGCGAGCGCCCCCTGCCTGCCGTATTCCCCGCCCAGAGGATCGTAGAATGCATGCACAATCCTCGTATTGTCCCAGCCCTCCTCCTGTGCGAGCCGGGCGAAGGCGGGGGCGTCCCCGGCCGATCCCGACCACTTGGTCAGGATCACCTCGACCATGGCGCCGGTCCGGGCGGCACGGAGCATCCGGACGGCCTCCAGAGCCTCCTGCAGACGGTTCACGCCCTTCACGGCCATCCAGGATTCGCCGGTGGCGGCGGGCAGAGAGATCAGCCACCGGTCCACGGGAAGCGAGGTGACCGCAGGTGTCATCCCGAGCCCCAGGGTGCTGATGGATACCATGCTCGACCGCGCCCGGGCCAATCCTACCAGCGGCCCGAGATGCGGCGAGGAGAGAGGGTCGGAATGCCTTCCCGCCAGGTGAATGGTTGCGTGCTGCGCAGGTCTCGCGTCGAGCCAGCGCTCGAATACGGCCGGGTCGAGATGCACGGGTTCGACGGGCGGGTGGCAGTTCGCGCAGCCGCCGGTGCAGCCTTCGGACGGCTCCACCACGAGGCCCCTCGGAAGCCCGGAGAGCCTGCATCCGAGCACGCGGAATCCCAGTCCGAAAGGCCACGCGGGCCCACGGCGCCTCACGACCGAGAGGAAGGCGGCGGCGGTTCTGTTCATGGCTCCACTCCACGGGCCCCGGCCAGTTTCCGGAGCTGCTCGACGGTCCTGGCGAGGGGAAGCCCCATCACGTTGAAGAAGCAGCCCTCGATCCTGTCCACCAGAACGCTCCCGTATCCCTGAATCCCGTATGCCCCGGCCTTGTCCGCCGGTTCCCCGGTGTCGACGTAGGCCTCCATCTCGGATCGCGGGAGATCTCTGAACCTGACCCTGGACACCTCGCAGAAGCTAACCGGGAATGCACCGCCGAGTATGGTCACGCCGCCGAAGACCTCGTGCCATCTCCCGGAGAGAATGGAGAGCATGCGCAGGGCGTCGCGCCTGTCCGCGGGCTTTCCCAGCACTTCGCTCCCCACGGATACGATGGTGTCGGCGCCGAGAACGATCCTGCCGGGCATCGCCTCCGACACAAGGGAGGCCTTGGCGGCCGAGTGGTGGAGCACGATGGCCCCGGGGTCGGCGGAGCCGTTCCGCTCCTCCGCATCCGAGGGCACCGCATCGAAGGGGATCCCGGCCAGGGAGAGGATCTGGCTCCTCCTGGGAGATCTGCTGGCGAGAACCAGCGGCGTGTCGAACCCGTACCAGTAGCTCATGGCTGTCGATCCTGCCTCCTGCACGAGGCTTCGGATGGAGAGTCGAGCATTATCGTCACGGGTCCGTCGTTGACCAGGGACACCTCCATGGAAGCCCCGAAGACCCCCGTCTGCACCTCGGGGCCGAGATCCCGGAGCCTCCGGACGAACAGGTCGAACAGGGCCGAGGCGGTCGACGGGTCACCGGCGCCAATGAAGCTCGGCCGCCTGCCCCGGGAGCAGTCGGCATGGAGGGTGAACTGGCTCACGGCGAGGATGCCGCCTCCGGTGTCGAGTATCGACCTGTTCATGTTCCCGGCCTCGTCGGGAAACACCCTCAGGTTCACCAGCTTGGCGGCCATCCACTCCAGGTCGGCTTCGGTGTCGTTCCTGCCGATCCCCACGAGGATCAGGAACCCCGGGCCGGTGCGGCCCGTCACCGAACCGTCCACCCTGACGTCGGCACGGGAAACCCGCTGGAGAAGAACCTTCACTCCGCGCCCCCCTCTTCTCCGGCATCGTCGCGCCTTCCGGACGCGAAGAGGGCCGGCGCGGCCAGGACGAATCCCGCGATGCTGTCGAAACCCACAGGCAGGCCGAAGAACATGAGGGCGTCGGCCGCCGTCGAGGGGCGGCCTCTCCGGACCATCCTCACCACGGCTCCGGCGGCGAAGGCCGCGGGACCGATCCATCGGAACGCATCGGGGAGGGGGAAGGGGGTCAGGTGCAGAAGGAGCCCGTCCACGGCGCTGACGAGAAGGACGGCGCTCGGGGCAAAGCCGGAGAGGGTGGCGGGTGATCCCTCCCGTTCCGGCCTGGTGAGCGAAAAGGCCAGATACAGCAGGACGGTCGTCCCGGCGATCTGGAAAGCGGGCTCCCCCCAGGGAAGGTCCAGGCTGACAAGCCCCGCGAACCTCAGCACGGCTATGAAAACCGCGAACGCTACCAGCCTGAACACTGCTTTCCTGGACACGGGAACCTCCGGCGATGAGAAGGATCGGCGATGCCCCGGCACTGGGCCGGTGCGGCTATCTGACCAGGGCGATCTTGAGGACGGTCACTTCGCCGCCCGTGTCGAGCAGGGCGAAGTACGGGCCGCTTGCGGCGGGTTCCCCGTCGCTCGAACAGCCGTCCCAGTAGATGGCGCCACCCTCCACCGGAGCCCTGTACGGGCCCGGCGGGAGGCCGCTCCTGCGAATCTCGGCGATCTCGCCTCCCTCGAGGGGCATGATCGTAAGGATGACGTCAGAGACGGCTTCCAGGTCGAAACCGAACCATACTCCTCCGAGGGAAGGAACCGGAAAGGCCGACGGCGGCAGGCCCCGGGGCTCGAAATCCACATAGACCGTGGTCTCGACTCCGGAGTCGCCGAGGAATCCCGTCACCTCGCGGACCGTTCCCTCCCCGCCCGAACCGGTGATGGTGAAGGCCCCGGTCGCGTCCGGGCAGAAGGCGAACCATCCCGAAGGGCCCGAGGTTATCTGGAATACGTCTCCCCCGATGCTCAGCGCCAGGGGTCGGCCCGGGATCGGTGCGCCGGTGTCGCTCCGCCTCACCAGGCCGGTGACGGAACGGTACATGAATGCGGCCGCGGCGTCGATGACGCCCCAGCCCAGCGCGCAGTCCGGCGAGGAGACCTGCGAGGCGGTCGCCCTGAGGGCCTCGAGAGCGTCCATCGATGTCCATTCCGGGTGGGCCTCCAGAAGCAGCGCCGCTGCACCGGAGACCATCGGGGCGGCGAAGGAGGTGCCGTTGGCGGGGTGGTAGCCCGTCCCGCCGTCCTGTGCGACTATTACGCCTACGGCGCGGGCGCAGAAGTCGGGTTTTATCCTCCCGTCCCAGGTGGGGCCGCGTGAGGCGAACGAAGCCGGCGAGCCGAGCGCGTCCACGCCGCCCACCGCGAAGACCGAATCACCGTCTGCGGGAGCGATGAGAGTGCCGTCGCCCGGCCCGTCGTTCCCGATAGCGTTGACCACCGGCATGCCGCGCGACGCGGCCAGGTCGGCCGCTATGGTCGTGAGGGCCGTGTTGCCGTCCATGTCGGAATAGGAGTACCAATCGATGTAGCCCAGCGACGAGCTGACCAGGGACGCCCCCTGGAGGTCGAGCCACTCCAGGCCTTCGATCCAGTAGTCCTCCTCCCCCTGGTACTCTCCGGATATGTCCTCGGTCTTGGCGAGGGCGAACGAGGCTCCGGGGGCGGCGCCGGAGAAGACCCCCGGCTCCAGGCCTCCCGCCACGGAGAGGGTCGCGGTGCCGTGGGCGGCCTGCCCCCCGGGATCGCCCGGTTCCCACCCCGTGTACCCGTCNNTCGAACCCGGTGTCCAGAATGCCTACCGTGATCCCGGAACCGGTCCAGCCTCGCTCGAGGAGCAGCGCTACGCCGGCCTGCTCGAGCTGGCTGTCGGACATGCCGCCGGCTGCCCGGAAGGAGGAGTCGGGCGGCTCGTACACGCTCGTGGCGACCGGCCTTATACCCGAAACGAACGGGAGGAGGAGCAGCTCACGCGCTTCGGATTCCGACGCATCGACGCTGACGGCGTTGAGGAAGCGGGAGCGGGTTCTCACCCGCCCGGGGCCCAGGATCGACTCGATCTCCCCGACGTAGCGAGGCCAGGGCTCCAGGTCGAACGAATCGGCGCCGCAAGGGAGGCCTGCTTCGAGCCGCCTGTCCAGGCTCGCGGGATCGAGCGAATCGCGGAAGGCCTCGATTCTGGCCTCATACCCGGATCCCCGATCCGTGAGGAAAACCCACCATGCGGAGGGACCGGGTTCCTGCGGAACCGTGGAACACAGCACCGCCAGCAGGATAGCGGTCAATTCAGCGGATCGCCTGTTCCGGTGGTGATCAGACTAGTGCTGATCGGATTCGTCGATCCAGCGGTAGATGTAGTACTCGCCCGTGGAGTCGGGATGGCAGATGAAGCGGGCGGTGCCCGTGGCCTGGTATCCGCCGCTGCCGATGTGGACCTTCAGGTCGAACTGCCTGGGCAGCTCGCGGTACAGGGTGTCCTCGCCGCCGCCCGACCATTTGTAGTCGAGCGTGCCGTTCAGCGTCAGCTCGATACGATCGACGCTGTTGAACATGTATGTGTGGAACAGCTCTTCCCTGTCGAGGCCCCAGTAGGTGTCCATCTGACCGTCGCCGTCGTAGTCCGCCCAGTCGGTCTCCAGCAGGTGGAACTCGAAGTCGTTCCGGAAGCAGGACATGTAGAGGTTGAGATCCCTGGAGATGTAGGCGTATTCGAGGTTGTCTATGACCTTCCAGGCGCTGTCGCAGTATTCGTGGTACTGCACGGGGGAGGGATCTTCCCCCCCACCGGGCCCAAACGGGTTCCAGCAGCCCTGGGCGGCGAGCAGCGCGGCGGACATGCCGCAGGCGATGACGAATGAACGCTTCGACGGGAACATAGTCCTCCCTCTCACTACATGCCGGTGGGAGATGCCTCCGACCCTGCTTGAACAATCGCCTCGCAGCCGGCCCCCGTCAATCCGCCCGGACGCCTTCGGCTGGAAGCCTCAGGCATGTGGTCCGAGTTGACGGCACGGTGCTTCACCGGTCATGCTAACACAGGGTAAAAAAGCATTATGGGAATCAACCTTCTCATCCTGGCCCTCGTCCTCGTCGGCGGCACCGTGGACGAAGCCATAACCCTTTACGAAAACGGCGACATACCCGGGGCGATCGCCGCCCTGGAGTCTATCGTGGCTGGCCCGAACCTCTCCCTCGACGAGCGCATCCGCGCGCTCGACAGGCTCGGGTCCGCCTACTTCGCAATGGGCCGGTCCGACGACGCTGGAGCCGCCTATCTGGAACTCCTCAGGCTCGATGTCCACTACGACCTCTCTCCGAGAGCCAACCCGCGCCTCAGGAACCTGCTGGGAGAAGTCCGCACGAGGAACATGGCCGGGGCCGAGATCGTCAGCTTCCCGGAAGGCGCGCTCATAACGCTGGACGGAGAGCTGATGGGCGTTACGCCGATCACGCTGGACGGGCTCATGGCGGGCGAGGACTACGAAATCTCGATCTACTCGAACGGATTCGTCGAAGAGACCCGGATCTTCACGGCCCAGGCAGGCCGGACCCACGCCCTGTCCTTCTCCCTCTCTCCCGTGCTCCCGGATTTCCTCGCCGGCCCTTCGGACTCGTCGCCGGCGGCGGGAGCGGATGTCGATCTGGCCGTCATTCTGGGCACGGAAGGCTCCCGGGAGGAGGGAGGGCGGACCGCTCCGGCGACGACGGCCGACCTCGTGAACACCCTCACCTCCGGAGGCGGCTTCGACATGGCGGCTCTGGCCGGATCTGGCGCACTCAGCAGCCGGAGAACCTCCACGGGCATCGCCGGATCGGAGCGTGTCGACAATGTCCAGCTCGTCTCCGGCACGGACGTGCAGGCATCGGCCTCCGCGGACATGGGATCGACCATGGTGTTCTCGGGAAGGGAAGAGTCCACCGCGGCGGGGTTCGACGCCGTGTCGGCGCCCGGCAGCTCCAGGACCGGCGAGGAGATAATGGAGGTTCTCACGGAGAAGCGGACGGCCGTCTCCTTCATCTACAACAAGCATCTGCGCAGCGATCCCATGCTGATGGGAACCGTACTCATAGAGATGGTCATCGAGCCGAGCGGCAGGGTGTCCAGCGTGAGCATCCTCGGATCGAACACGTACAACCCGGCCTTCGAGCTGGAGCTGGCCCGCACCATAGAAACCTGGCGCTTCGGCGCCGTCGACGAGCACGAACCCCCTCTAACCGTCCAGTACCCCTTCTCCTTCTCCCAGTAACCGTCCGGTGTCAGAGGAAAAAACGTCAAAAACGCAGGATTTCTGAATAAGAAGCAGTGTATAATAGATTGTCGCTTCGGCGTTGATTCCCTTCCACAGCTATTTACCGCTTTCTCATTATCTGATTCATGCTGACAGACAGCATTATGCGGAGGGGAAATCAAGCCATTTTTGAGTATTTGACGTTTTTTCCTCTGACACCGGACTCAGCGGAGGAGGACGAGGCGGAGCGGAGCGGTTAGGAGGGAGCGGGGGCCGGCGAGGATCGCGAGATAGACGCCCTGCGGCATCGGGCTCGCAGGCCAGGAGACCGTCCGGTTCTCCCCCGCCGCGACAGGCGCCCTGAAGACGATCCTTCCCGAGCAGTCGAGAATGAGCAGTTCCGACTCCCCGCCCGCAGGAGGACACGATATCGTGAACTCCCGGGCGGGATTCGACCCGGCCGGCATCAGGGTCAGGCCCGTGGGCGGATCATCTCCGGGGGCGATTCCGATGCATTCCTGGAAGCGTATCGCGTCGAAGCCCAGCCTTCTGCCTGCAGTTCCAGCCCTGTCTCCCAGCAGCACCGAGAGGCCGTCCATCGCCCGGTATGGCCCCCCGAGCATCGCCCAGCAGCCCTGCAGCCCGGCCTGATCCACCAGCACCGTGTCGATCGCTCCGCCGTGGTGGATCCTGTAGACGGCCGATGCCTGTGAACCCTCGGGCACCCATGCCTCGAGCATGCCGTAAGCGCTCGAATCGGGGAGGTCGAACCGCCATTCGGCCCAGTTCACGTCCGGCCCTGATCCGACGGTGAACGTGTAGAAGTGGCTGTAGAGCATCCCGGTTCCGCTGTAGTGCCAGTAGTTGGACGGCCCGTGGAGGGTGAACGTCGCTTCGAGGTTGTCCGTCATCCTGTCGCGTTGAGGCGGTTCCGTGAACCACTGCTCGATGCAGTTCCACAGCTCGGGTCTGGACCCGTCGTAGCCGAGAGCCCAGATCCCCGCCCCCTGGAATCCGGACCCCAGTATCAGGCTGTACTTCAGGGAAAGCGATCCCGGATCGTCGAACCAGCCCTGTCTCCATCCGGGATCCCGGTATCGGTACCAGGGCGTCAACGACTCCGGGTCCCAGAGCCTGCCGTGCGTCTCCGCCCGTGAGGCGAGCGACGAATAGGAGAGTGTCGAACAGGATCCATCGACAACGGAGTGGGGATTCCCGTCCTCCGTCTCCCATTCGAATCCGTAGTATGGCAGGCCGACCACGAGCTTATCGTGGACCGACGGAGCGTGGATCACGTAGTCTCCGAGGGACCAGGCCATGTTGGCGGGGGACTCCGGGCCGGCGCCCCATCCCGTCAGCGGGCAGCAGGGGCCGGCCTCATCGGACCAGGAGCCGTGGAAGGGGTAGCACATCATGAAGAGGGCGTCACAATTCGATGCCAGCAGGTCGTAGTCGAATGCGCCGGCCCAGTCCACCGCCGGCGTGCATATCGAGAGATGGCTTCCGGGACGGCTCTGATCCATGGCCTCCCTCAGATCCGCGACGAATGCGGTAAGCGCGTCGCGGTCCGTCGAGAGGACTCCTTCGAAGTCGAGGCAGATACCGTCCATGTCCGGGTTGTCGTCGAGCAGCCCGACGAGGGTCTCCAGCGCGACATCCTTCGAGGAGGTGAGTATCGAATGGATCCCGGAGCCGGAGAAGCATGTCACCGTGACTACGGCTGAACCACCTGCGGCATGCACGCCCGCGACCGGGCCTTCGAAGGCTCCTGGAAATCCGTGCCATGCCGTGATCGTACCGGCAGAACCCATGTCGACCGAGAAGCAGGCCAGTACGGAGATCAGGTCGTACCGGAGATAGGAGTGGCCCGTCCAGTACGGGAGAAAGCCGAATACGACAGAGGAGGGGGTTCCGCCCATGTCGACCCCGTCAACAGGGAGGGGACCGGCGGGATCGCTTCTCCCACGGCTGTCCATCTCGTGAAATGCGGGAAGAACCGGCAGATCACCCCGGCAGCCGCCCGATGGACATAAATCGGGTCCGAGCAGAAGGCAGGACAGGAGCAGCCCCGTCAAGTCTTCTCCCTATCCTCCATATCATCCTCGCAGTTCCTCGTAAAATACACGACACTCATGAAATGCATCTTCACCGGACCCCTGCCCCGGCGAAGTCGTGCCGCATCACCAGATCCTTGAGTTCCTCGCACAGCTTCCCTGCATCCTCGACGGTCAGCAGCTTCTCCTCGATCACGCTGGAGACCGACTTGTCGATGAGTTCCGCATCGAGGGCCCCGTCGTCCATGTGTCTTCTGATGTCGAGCAGGGTTTCGATTCGAAATGCGAGGAGACGGTGTCGACGAAGACCTGCCGGCCGGCATCGCCGCTCCTGAACAGAAGCGGGTTGATCCTGAAATGCCTCGCCGCAGGCAGGCAGTACTTTTCGAAGAGGTTGCCCTTCCTCCTGGTCTCCGAGACCTGAAGAAGCCCCACCCGCTCCATCTCGGTGACGTGGTAGTAGAGCCTGCCCTGGCTCTGCTTCATAACCCTGCGGATCTGGGTGGTGGTCATGGGCCTGCCGTCCATGATCCTGAGAATCTCCAGGCGAATGGGAACCGCGAGTGCCTTTACCTGATCGAGATCGTCGAGGTACATCACATCCTGCACTCGAATCCTCCAGTGCATAGTGATTTCCCGGTGAGTGACTCCGGCAAACTAGAATCTGCTGGCGACATCCGTCAAGGACTGACCGGAGTCATGCATCCGGATATGTTTATCTGTCAGCCCGGCTTCGCCGGGGGCCATCGCGGAGGTGCGTCTTGTCAAAAGCCGGGGCTGGGGCGCCCCGGGGCTTCGAGCATGTCCGCTCGGGGATTCTCGGGTCCTGGGGTCTTCCCTGGAGACTTATTCGTGACTCGGCGTCAGGTGCGGAGATCATGCACGTCTCCCTGGACGCGCCCGATCACTTCATCGGGATCTCGCTGCTGACGCCGCCCCGGGACTCGGCCGGCATCCCCCACATCTTGGAGCACTGCGTCCTGAACGGGTCGAAGTCGTATCCGGTGAGCGACGCATTCAACGAACTGTGGCGCGGATCGCTCCACACGCACCTGAACGCGGTAACCTATCCCGACAGGACAGTCTACTTCGCCGGCTCGACCCATGAGGGTGAGTTCCTGAACCTCTCCCGGGTCTATCTGGATCTAGTGTTCAACCCGCTGCTGGACCGCAGGAGGATGCTTCTGGAATCGTACCACCTGAGGCCCGAACGCAGGGGGAGATCCCTCCTCGGACGCCCTTCCGGAGTCATCTACAGCGAGATGAGAGGCTCGTACTCCGATCCCGGGGAGCTTTCCTACCTGAAGATCCAATCCGAACTCCTGCCGGACACCCCCTACCGCAACGACTCGGGCGGCGATCCATCCGAGATGGGCAGCAGCACCTGGGAGGAGATCCGCGAGTACCACCGCGCATACTACCGTCCCTCCAACGCGAGGATCTTCATATGCTCCCCGATGGACACCGGAGACCTGGCGTCCCTCATCCACCGGGCGCTGCCGCACGACCCCGCCCCCCGGCCGGCTTCTCCGGCCATCCCCCTCCAGCCGAGATGGAGGAGGCCCAGGAAGGCCGTACTGGTCACGCCGAAGGAGCCAGGTGGCGCATCCATCGACTTCTCCTGGCTGCTGGGCGAGTCGGGCGACTCCGAGCAGGCGGCTCTCGCCCAGATCCTCGAGGAGGTTCTCCTGTCCGATGCGGGCTGTCTCTACAGGGCTCTGATGGACAGCCGCCTGGGGACCGATCTCTCCTACGAGTCCGGGCTGGAGGTCGAACTCAGGGAGATGCTCTTCACTGTTGGCCTGAGGGGGACCTCGGCCGGTAGAGCCGATGCCGTCCGTCGGACGATACTCGACGAACTATCCCGCTTCATCTCGGACGGTCCGGCCGAAGACGTCCTCGATGCGGCCGTGAACTCCCTCATGTTCGCCTACCTGGACAGGGTCGAGGATTTTCCGCTCGCCCTCTTCACGAGAGCCATGAGGGCGTGGTCCTACGGGCTCCCCCCAGACGGATGGCTGGATCACGCATCCACGATCGGCCGCCTCGCCGCGGGCGGAGACCTGACCGGGAAGCTCAAGGCCGCCGCATCCACATGGCTGAGGGACAACCCTCACAGGCTCCAGCTCCTGGTCGAGCCCGTCGCACGGAGAGTGCGGGGCGAAAGGATGGTCAGGCTGGACCGCGCCCGGCACGAGATCATCTCGACCGAGGCGCGCGAACTGGAGGAGTTCTCCGCCATGGAGGACACCCCCGAGGCGCTCCGCTCCATCCCGAGGCTCGATCCGGGGGAGCTTCCGATGTCGGAGAGCGGCGACAGGCCCGTTCTGCGGAGATCGAACGACACGGACATCCTGTTGCTGGACGGCCGTGGGGGGACGGCCTGGCTCGAGATGGCCTTCGCCGTCCCGGACCTCTCAAGATCCGAGGATCTGCATCTGCCCCTCGCCCTGAGCTGCCTCACGGGGATGGGCGCAGGCCGCTTCGATCACAGGGAGATGTCGATAAGGCTGGGACGGGACACCGGAGGCATCGATCCGAGGCCGGCCGCCTGCGAGGAGGCCGCCACCGGCAGACCGGCCCACGTGGTCTCCATCCTCGTCGGATTCTTCCCGGAGCGACCGGCGGAGGCTCTTGCGCTTCTCCGCACCGCCCTGCTCTCGACCCGGTTCGGAGACCTCGACAGGCTCGCGGAAATCGTGGAGGAGCAGAGGGGAAACGATCTCTCCGACCTCATCGCATCCGCCGACTGGTATGCGAGAGTGTCGGCCGCCTCCCGCCTGTCGGAATCCTTCGCGAGAAGGAACGGCTGGGAGGGCCTGCCGCAGGCCGGGTTCATCGCGGGGAGAAAGATTGAAACCCGCAGCCTCTCCCGGCTCTCGGGCCGGCTGGAGGCGCTCGTTCGAAGGATATTCACCATGGAGAGGCTGATTTCGGTCGCATGCTTCCCGGGAACTCAGCCGGAGAGGGCCCTGGACGCCTTGTCTGCTTTCATGGACAATCTCCCCGCCGGCGGCTGCGACTGGTCGGCACACAGTGCAGAAAGCCGGCTGACGGGCGCCGGAGCGGTCATGATGCCGCTGAGAAGCGAGGTTGCAACGGTGTGCACGGTCGTACCGGCGCCCCGGCTCGGATCGTCCGACGCCGCGCTTTTCACGGTGGGAACGGCGGCCTTCTCTGACGGCCCCATCTACAGAAAGCTGAGGATGTCTGGAGGCGCCTACGAGGTGTCGGCCTGGCACGATCCCATGACGGGCCTGGCCTTCTTCGCGAGCAACCGCGATCCAGATCCGGCCAGGACCAGGGCGTTCTTCGCCTCCTCCCCGGACCTGCTCCGCGCCTCCCCGCCATCCGGCGAGGACGTCCGCCTCGCGGTCCTCTCCACCTTCGCCGGGCTGGAGCAGCCCGCGGGTCCAAGGGTCAGGTGCGGCATGGCCCTGGCGAGACACCTCGCCCGTGTGACTCCGGCCGACATGGAGGCCTTTCGTGCGGATCTCGCCGGCCTCGACGCCGGGTTGGCGGCCGAACGCTACCCCGACCTTCTCGAGAAGGCCCTGGAATCGGCCTCGGTTTTCGTGCTGGCCCCCGAGGGGGTCTCCGTGGAGAGCGTTTTCGGAAGCGGGACGGACGCGATCGTCCTCCCGGCCTGGAGGTAGGACAGATGGACGGTAACAGGGTGAGGGAGATGCTGGTTCAGAGCGACGCTCTTCTGGAGGGGCATTTCAGGTACACCTCCGGCCGCCACGGAAGAGTCTACTTCGAGAAGATAAGGATCGCGCAGAATCCCGCACTCGTGGACGAGCTGGGCGGCATGATGGCGGACGCCTTCCGCGGCGATTCCGAAGAAATCGACGTGGTCTGCTCGCCGGCCTTCGGAGCCATCGTCTTCGGTTTCAGCACGGCAAGGCACCTCGGGAAGCCGTTCGCCTTCCTCCAGAGGGACGGAGAGGGGCGCATGACCCTCAGGACGGGTTTCACCACCGTCGGGGAAGGCTCCCGGGTTCTTCTGATCGAGGACGTTGCGACCACGGGCGGCAGCATATCCGAGTCACGCGAAGCGATCGAGGCGAGGGGCGCCTCCGTAGTCAGGACCGGGATTCTGGTCGATCGGACGAACGGCGCACTCGACCCCGGAATGCCCTGGAAGGCGCTTCTCTCCGTCGAGGCCGAAAGCTGGGAGCCTGCGGACTGTCCCCTGTGCCGGCAGGGGGTTCCTCTCCATACCCCGGGCTCGTCGGGCAGGAAGCCGGATCGAGCCTGAAGACCTCCTTCATGCCCGCGTAGAGCCCGGGACGCTCCCGCAGCAGCCTGGCCGGCTGGAGGAAGAAGAACTCCGCGGCCGAGGCCAGGAACTCGACGGGAGACGGCGGCGGATCCCCGGGAAGCGGCCTGTCGCCCGGAAGCCCCTGCTTCATCGCCTCGTCCAGCGTGCGCTTCCATCGCGCAAGTTCCTCTCCGCGCAGGCCGGACGGGATGCCGTCGGCCCCCTTCACGCCGTCGATCACGTGAGTGAATTCGTGCACCGCCAGCGCAGCGCCGGGACCGCCGAGGAGATGGGGCAGCGAGATGATCACGTCCCCGAGGTGGTGGGCCATCCCGAGGACGCTCCTCCTCCCCCTCTCCCCCGTCAGCTCGAACGAACCGTCGTCGGCAAAGCTCCCTGGATAGATCAGAATCTCGCCGAGGCCGTCGTATTCCCAGTCCGGCCGGCCGAAGACGAGCATGACCGCCGAAGAGGCGATCAGCGCCCTCATGGATGGAGTGACCTCCACTCCCGAGACTCCGGTTATACGGTGCCCGGCGAGGAATGCAGCCGCGAGCCTCTCGAAATTCGACGCCTCCTCCCCCTCCAGCGAGGCGTAGAACCATGAGCAGGCCCTCATGGCTTCCTCCGTCTCGCGGTCCAGGCCAGCATCCGCGGCTTTGGCCCTCCGCATCGCGGATCTCCGATAGGCCAGATACTCGACGGCCCCCACGGCCGCTACGAAGGGGACGAGCAGGGCCGCCCGGGGGCCCGCGAGAACGAGGGGCAGGCATACGGCCGACCAGGCGATGCAGGACAGGTAGAACCTCCTCCGCATGGAGGCCCGGTCAGGGATTCTCATGACTTCCCGGCGAGGTTTCCAGGATGACGGCTTCGAGCAGCGGGTCGAACCGGACCGAGGCCGCCGGAACGAGGTCCAGACCGAGGACGGAGGCAGCGCGTGACGCGGTGGCCATGCCGCCGGAGGGGCAGGCCACCACCGGGTCCAGGGGAGCGAGAACCTGCAGCGCATACACGAATTCCGCCGTGCTGTCCGCGAACAGGACCGGCGACCCTTCCGCCTGGAGCGCCGCGAACTCGCACGGCAGCTCCCAGGAAGTCGCTATGACGGCTCCTCCGTGCGATCGGGCGGCCTCCACGAGTTCGGCAGATCTCTCCCTCTTGGCGGCGAGGAAGCACAGGGATACGGCTGCGGTCACCAGGCCGGCGGCCGCCACGGCACGACGACCCGCCCTGCCGGGCCTCGCGGCTGCAACCGCGAACATCAGCAGCGAAGGCATCAGCAGCCTGGAGCCCCACGCCACGTCGAGCGCGTGCATTGGGTCCATCGCCAGAAGTGTCGCCACGAACGCCGCCCCGGGGACGAGCCATGCCCTGGAAGGCCTTCCGGCGAGCCAGAGGCAGGGGAAGACCACCAGCGGATGCTTCAGCTCAAGAAGCGAGAACAACCCGAGGCCGTTCAGGGCCGGGGCGAGGGCGAGAGCCGCTGAAACCGCGGCCCCGAGGATCGAAAGCGCAGTGCACGGCCTGGAGTCGCCCCGCGAAACCGACCAGAGGCCCCAGAGGGCCAGTCCGCACAGGGCGGACACGCCGTCGGACGCGTACGGAAGGCACGAGAGAAGGGCGGCTCTCAGGACGAAGATCTTCCTGGCGACGATTCCGGTCGATGCGAATCCGTAGAGATCCGTCTCGGTGCCGCTCGCCTGGAGATGGGTCCCGATCCAGCTTCCCGTGAGCAGCTTCTGGGCCGTGCAGAACAGGACTACGGAGGCGGCCATGATCAGCGACCCGTGCAGCACGGACGCCCCACGGCCCGTCTTCCGGCCGGGAACGGCGACGAAGGCCGCAGCGGGAAGGAAGACGAGGCATTCCTCACGCAGCAGGCCGGCCGCCAGGACGAGCGCGGCGCAGGATATCCTCCATCCCCTCCGGAAGGCCGTCCAGGCGGCAGCGCAGAGTGCGATGGCGGGCAGGTGCCCCCAGAAGGTCTGGCTGAAGAAGATGATCGGCGTGCAGAGGAGCACGACGGCCGGCCCCTCTATCGCGCCGAAACCCCTTTCCCGGAGGATCGAGCCGAGCAGGAGGACCGCAATGCCCAGTGAGAGCGCCTGCAGCACGGCGTATCCGCGGACGCCCAGAGCGGCCCGGAATGGAAGGGCCGCCAGCGCCAGCGACGGCGAATACTGGGCGTACAGCCTCCCATCCGAAAAGGTTCCGTACTGATGGGGAACCGGTCTGAGGGAGGAGGCATGCGCCCCCGCGAGATCAGCGCCCGGGTAGGGCAGCTCGGGCGGGAGCCTTAGCGGAGCCGAATGGACGGCCTCGCCCTGCAGGAAGTTGACCGCCTCGTCGATTATCCAGAAGGAGAATGGCAGGGAGAGGGAGAGGCAGAAGGCGGCCACAGCCGCCAGCAGGGCCGTGGCGGGAGCCGCGAACGAACGCCGTGAGTCAGACATTCCCCCCAGCCATGTCCTCCAGCTCCAGATAGTTCTCCCTGAGGCCGTCGGAGGGATCGAGCCCCAGAAGGGATGCCGCCTCCACGAGGGCTTCGGGCGACCCGGCCTCGATCTCGATGAAGGTTCCGAAATGCAGTCTGTCCAGACAGACGGTCGCATCGCCGCACCGGCCGGTCATCCTCGTCTTGGAGTAACGGCGGGCGACGCGGAAGCCGATGGCGGCGAACATCTCCTCGAGAGCCTGCGGCGGGCAGCAGACCTCGGTCTCGTACTCCTTCCGGATCTTCATCCGCGAATCCTCGACGGGGGTCTTCACCGTAAGAATCGTGACGCCCCCGGCGTTCCTTATCCGCAGCAGGATGCGCTTCCCCGACAGCGAGCCGTCGAGCGAATCCAGAACCGCGTTCTCCTCCTCGACCGGCGCGGAGAGGGCAATCCCCCTGGACGAGATCAGCTCCTGCGCTTCGACGAACGTTGCAAATCTGAACTTCAGCTCGCACTCCAGCATCGCGGCCCTCCGGACAAGGCGTCCCCGGAAGCACGGGCGCCCGTGTTTGACCGAATCCGTGGCATAAGCTACATTCGCGGACGGTGGAGGACTAGTCTAACGGTAAGGCAGCGGACTTGAAATCCGCCGGGTTTAGGCCCATCGGGGTTCGAATCCCCGGTCCTCCGCCAGTTTATGGTGTCAGAGGAAAAAACGTCAAAAACGCAGCATTTACGAAATATATTGTCATATAAATGATATGATGTGATTGGGGTATACCTGCAACCTGAAGGCCTTCAAGTAGATGAGAATACGGCCATGCTAACAGAGCGTGCTTTCTAGGGACAATTACAACTCATTTTTGCGTATTTGACGTTTTTTCCTCTGACACCGGCTTTCACCGGCTTTGGCCGTGACTGTTCGAGAAGCCGTTTCCTTCCACAAGATTTCTAGCCAGCAGCGTGTAATGTAATAATGTAATAATGTAATAATGAATGTAATAATGTAATAATGGGTGGCGTTCCAACGCAGGGAAGGGTGCTCCGGAAACGCCTGTGACGGGTTCATTCAGTTGTCATTACTGTATTTGTTGTTTCTCATAGAAGTATACTCTCGGGTAGTCATAGGGATCGGTCACAGCTCCGACAATTCCAGCCTCTCCCACTGAGAATGTCATCTCAAGCTTTTCCTCATCGACGACGGGAAGAACGGCAGTGTACCGCAGGGTGCCCTCTTCCCATACATCGAAATCATATGTGTCGCCGCTTCCAAATCGTTCGATCCACAACCTACCTTCAATATCAACACCGACTATGGAAATGAGCCTGTCGTAGGGACATGGCTGATACCCACCAGGATAGGCTCTGTCGTTTACTGCAAATGCTTCAAATTCAGCTATTTCGGTCGCGATTTGCTCTGCGCTTTTCCTGTTTCGATCTGCGGGAAGTTCTATACTATAAGCCAGGCTTCCGTCTGGATTGAGAGCATCAACGGAGTAAAGAGTGTTATCAGTAACCAGATAGACCATTCCCTGTCTGTCTGCATAGAACTCCAGAACCTCAAATTTCCGAACTCCATCATTGTATCCAAGTTCATCACAATTCATTATGTAATAAAACTCGGACACATCGATATCTGAATCATACCGGGCACAGTAATAGAAACCGGCCGTTACACCATCGATTGTCATTCCATCGAGATCAACTCCGACTATTGATGAAGAATCTACTGCCCATAACATTCCGGGGGGATCACTTCTACTGGTTGGGAAATAGTCACCGAGATAATTCGCATCGGCATCATAGGTCATGAGATTCATCTTCATATAATCTGAGATCAGAATTCTACCGTCTCCTAAGGCGCAAACCGCCTGGGCACCCTGAAGTTCACCGGGACCGCTGCCGTTTCTCAGTGCACGACGCGGCTCTCCGTCAGGCGGGATCAGTCTCAAACATCCTGCGGGTTGGTCAAGGATTACGAGAGTACCATTCGGGTGATGGCAGATTGAGCTTATGGCTCCAATCATGCTGATAGAATCGCCTGTTTCAACACCGAAGGAATCAACGGCGCACAACTGGTATCGGGGAGGATATCCATCAATTTCGCCGGAGCGATCCGAATCTGAAGAGCACGCACTACTCATGAGCAGGACGGAAACGATCAGATATTCAGGTGCAATTCTCATTTTCACATTTCCTTTTCGTCATGATAACGTCACGCATCATCGGTGCGGCTTGCCAGCATCCGTAGAATGCGATTGCTCGGCTTCCGATATGAGTTCATCAGGGAGGTCATCCATAAATCGGGAAGTCCGTTGTCCTTGCGGCATGACTCAAGTGCTCCGCTCACTGCATCAGGTGGCAATTTCACGAACCGATTGACATTTTGTCCATAATCATCACACCGCATGTTGCTGTCAACATGCCGGTTCCACTCATCAAACCGCCGCCTTGGTTCTCGGAGATGGTGTCAGAGGAAAAAACGTCAAAAACGCAGCATTTACGAAACATATTGTCATGTGAATGACATGTTGTGATTGGGGTATGCCTGCAACCTGCAGGTCTTAAAGTAGATGCGAATACGGTTATGCGAACGGAGCGCGATTTCTAGGGACAATTACAACTCATTTTTGCGTATTTGACGTTTTTTCCTCTGACACCGGATTCAGCACACGCTCGTAGACAGCGAGATCATCGCCGGAGAAGCAGCAGAAGATGACATCCTGTATACCCGGCGAATCGCACAGGGCGCTCGCGACCGTACCGACCGCCACACGAGCGGCGGGCTCGACTGGATATCCATAGATGCCGGTACTGATGCACGGGAAGGCTATCGAGGCGACACCCGCCGTAGCGGCCAGCTCAATGGATCGTCTGTAGCACGATGCCAGTAGTTCCGGCTCGCCATGATCCCCTCCACGCCAGACCGGCCCTACCGTGTGAATGACGTGCCTGGCCTTGAGCCGATAGGCTTTGGTGATTTTGGCGTCGCCGGTCTCGCAGCCTCCGAGCTGCCGGCATTCCTGAAGCAGCTCAGGTCCGGCGGCTCGATGAATCGCGCCATCGACCCCGCCCCCGCCGAGCAGCGACGAATTCGCCGCATTGACGATCGCATCGACACTTAGAGTAGTGATGTCTGCACGAATGGTTCTCAGTGCAGTCTGGATTTGAATACTTCCTCTTCTTCTGCTCTTCTGCTTCCTGACTGTCTGGCTCAGCGGCAGCGCACCTTCTGCTGCATAACGTTATTGGGTAATGATCTTACATGTACAGTGCTTCGTGTTTTACGATGGTCGTAAAATGAGGTCAATTTCCCCCTGCTTTGGCGTTCTATCGCCGAAAAGATGGGTCTGCGTGGGCTGTTGGAAAGGCCGGCATATCTCATTCAACTTTTTATTCGGAAATGCTGTAAGCATCGCATCTAGTGTTGCTTGTTTCGTGAACGGATCCTTGCTTGTACGAACGTAGATCACAGAATCGTCCGCAACCAGATTGGCAGCACGACAGAAGGCCCCTTTTAGCAGATTTCGGTAGATAGTTTGATGCGTAAACCGTCCCTGGTATGGCCCACGAGAGACGTAGGCAGTCGCTTCAAATCCGAGTAACCAAAGCCTAAGCCACTGATCATAGTAGTAGTTTGTGACACCATAGTACGGTGGCGATGTGAGAAGAAGATCTGCCTTGGGGATGGTTTTTTCACGCATTTGCTTTGCTAATCGCGGAAGTAGCGTAATGCAGTCGCCCAAGTATACCCGGCTACCATTCCCTTTTACGACGCCTTTTGAATAACGCCAGAAGATCCGCTGCAGCATGAACTCAACTACATCGAGGTCGGGTGGCTTCGTTCCATGCTCATCCCACCACTTGATGGCATAACTCGGGGAAACAGCCTTTGTTTGCCGCATCTGGTTTGAGAGGGCTTGGCCTTCCTTACCGTGAAGATAAACCAACAAGATTGCCATTAGTGTTCTGTCGCATGTGCGTCTACGCCAGTCCAATCTGTCTCTAGCGGAGAGTAGGAATTGTAGCACATTGGGAGAGAAGCAATTCTTGAAGAACACCGGCTGGGACTTGCTCAGTTTGGTGTATTTGATGCTAGCGTCTGCAATCTCATGTAAGCGCTCTATGACTTGCTCTATGGGCGCAGGGCTCAGCTTTGCCTTCGCGTAGATCCATCCAACAGGACTTATTTCAATGCCTAACCCACATCGCCCCAAAACTGTCGCGTTGAAGATTGAGGTTCCACGGCCAGCGAAAGGATCAAGCACTGTGTCTCCTGGTGCCGTGTGTTCTTTGATAACGTTATTAGCAAAGCGGTTCGGGAACATGGCATAGTATGGCCCAATCCCCTCCCACCTCTTCGCGGCAGTACCGAAAGTCCTGCTGTTACTTACCATTCTCAGCTGTCCCTAGAAGCGCCTTAGCCAGTTCAGTCAACACCCTCGACCCGAGTTGCAGTGGGATAGCTGCTTGTGCATTGGCTGCAATCAACGGTGACACCGAGTTCGCGTGCCGTGAAGACACCACACGGTCTAGGAGCGTGCAAATAGCAGCAAACTGCGGATAGAGAGAGATATCATCACTGTCGATGGTATCTTGTTCTTCAGATAGAAATGGAATGCTGGTGACAATCCTCGCACCACTCTGCGCTTTGTAGAAAAATTTCCGTCCGAAATATGTGTCTTCGCCATATCGCTTATGACTGTCGGAGTGCAAGATACGATCCTTTATATAGCCATCGGTCAGAAGCATGTATTGTCGTGAGGTGAAGAGCTGCTGGCCTGGTGTTTCCGTCTGGTCAATCTCCTCGAAGTGTTGTACGAAAGCTCCTGTCTTTTCGATACCTAAAATTAAAAGGTCTTGGTCGGTCGCTGTCCGTACCTTCTTATTCAATCTCTTGAGTTCGAGGCTGATGGCGGAACTCAACCAGGCGGGTGGGCCGAAAACCGCCATTGGACCGTCGATGAAAAAGGCAAGCGATATAAGACGTTGCAGCACATTCCGTCGCTCGAAACACCTAAGAAAATGGATAACTAGCAACCGTTCCACGACTTGCATCACCAGCCCGAACGCCTCGCCGTTCGTTCCGGTGTCGCGGAATCGCTCATGAATGCGAAGGGCATCTGTAGAGTACACGGGGCGGCTGCAGGTTGGGCATGTCGTGCAACCAGGCTTGACCACGAATTTTGCTTCACAACCGTGCGATTCGCTGTATGGGCAACTCTGGGGATTGGTTGTGGGCTTCAATGCGAGTAGCGCTTCATAGGTCGAAAGCAAGTTTGTCCGGTCGCCTTCGTCAACAACAATCTCGGTAAAAAGGTCATATAGCTCCTCTCGAAAAGACGCGCGCGCAGAGTTCTGCCTTCGCGTGACCACATTGCTGCCAGGCAGAGCTGCATCCACACTTGCAGCTTGCTCTGTCTTGCGGAATTCAACGGGATCAACTGGGCGTTTGGTATCCAGTTCAGCGATGAGATCTAGGTCAAGTAGAACACTTGCTGTGGTGCAGTAGCCAACTTTGGCTCCTGGATATCCGTTCTTCACATCGACTTCCGCGTAGCTGCCGTCTATTGCGAGGATAAATTTCGGCAAATTCAGCACCTGCGGCGGTGCATCTATGGGCTTGGGGGTATGCGCCACATGTGCCTTCTCCAATATCTTGGACCGGGCAAGCAGGTTTTTAACCCTCTGGCTTTCGGAAATACGATGTAGAGGGAGGTATGTCGCGTATTCTCCGTCGTATGGCATATTATGCCTCTTGATGATTCGAGATATCTTCGATAAGGAAACGATCCACCTGCACGGGTATGACGTATGGGTTCGACAATGTTTTCACCCGGATGAACCCCTTGTCCTGAGCGCGAAGAATACTGCCTTCAAAGTCGGCAAAGTCATAAAACTTGCGGATTTCTCGCGTCTCATCTGTATTGTTAAGATGTCCAATAAACCAGTTGGCCGTGTTTCGTAGGATGTTTTGCTGGATCGAACTAACCTCTTGAGTCGCATAGATCAGACCGATATGGTATTTCGCTCCTTCCTTCGCGGTGCGAACCCATATATCCTTGAAGTCAAGTTCTCGAGAGGATGGCAGGATGTTATGGGCTTCTTCGACATATACCAGCACTTCAGGTGGTGTCTGCGCTGTCCGGAACTGCTTTTGATTTTCCTCAAAGATCAATCGCATCACCCGATCCGCAGATGCCTTGTTGATTTCGGGGTTGCCGCTCGACTGATCGACAATCACCAGCCGACCTTGCTTGAGGTGTTCGTAGATGTCAGCAGCATAGTCAGAGCTTGTATCTGGCGTGTGTTGCTCTTTCACCCGCCCGATCAGGCGGGAACCATTGGGATAGGCAAACACTTCAAGAATTTTCTCAAGATCGCTGTCCGCCCATGAGCCGGAACTGCTGGTCTGGACATATTCCGAGTTGAAGTCACGCCAGCCAGAGTCTTTATCGTTGATGTAATCACGAAGTATCTCAAACGCTTGCGTAAGCTCGGCCCACGTCGGCTTTTGCTTGGCGAGAATGGTGGCACAGGAGCCATAGTCAGCGGGGGACTTAACCTTGTCATTCTGTGCGTCCTTACCCAGGGCCTCCAAGAGCTTTGTATTAAACAGACCGCTGGTATTCGGGCTCAGGCTGTTAGGCACTTGCAACCCGGCCTTGAACAGCAGCGCTCGATAGGCGAGAACGCGACGATTGTATCTAGTCAGAGCCGATCGGTCGTTCGGGGCGGGCGGATCAAAGCTAACATCCCTGAAGTTGCTGAGATACTTCACATTGCCTTGGTCACTTAGGGCATCGTTAATGATTTCCTTCCCGATCTGGATGTTGTTGTCAAGATAGAAATTTAGAAGCATCAGTTGACGATTTGGATCATTTGGGTGCTTGGTGATACCGTAGGTAATGACATCATTCTGTAGCTGCCCATTCTGAGCGGTCGGGCCGCACTTCCAAACATTTTTGATTGCTTCTGCATTGAGGCCATGGCCACCAGAGTCCTGCTCGTTCTCATTTGCGTATTCGCCGTTCGGATCAAAGACGATCTGGCCTATACGGGCAGGGTTCTGGCCCCACCGGAGGGCAAAGATCGACTTGAGGATAATCTTGGTTGTGTTTGACTTGCCTGTTCGGGTCATGCCGAATAGTGCGGTTTTTTGCCCGAGAAGGTCAGTGGGTGTGATCTGAACGGGTACGCCGTCGAGGCCTTGAAAAGGTCGGTGACTTGAAGCATACCGAACCTGTCCAATGGGTACACGGCCATCGATTGCAGCAACAGTCGACCGGGGATCACGAAAATTGATGATAGTCTTCAACACGTTGCCTCTGGGCTTGAAGACCTTCAGGCCACGGTTGGGGTAGTAGTTGCTGATGTCCGAACCAAAGAAAAGGCGAAAATCTTGGGTGTCTTCGGTACCGATGTTGGCCATGTAGTAGGTTCCCAGAACTCGGCATCGGACGCCGGCGTAGCTGAGCAGGTTATGCGTCATAGGGTCCATAACAGCTTGGTCATCCCAGTGCCGATCGATTTCTCCACTGACGCGCTGGGCTGTTTCTATACGGACACGTAGAGCCTCCTCGGTATTGGGGAGGTTGGCTTTGTCAAGTACGCGTAGAAGCACTATGGATGCATCCTCTTGTCGCACATCGAAGAGATCACCCGGACGAATGCGTGTTGCGATCAGGAATGAGAGCGCAGGAATGCCGCCAACTTGTTGGCGGTGGTAATCGTGTATTTGAACAAGGGCTTCATCGTATCCGAGTGAGTAGACTTCACCGACATAGGCGCTTTCCTCAACGAGGTTTATCAACGTCTGACTTGCTTCTTGCAACTGCTCGCTCAATTCCGGTTCATTCAGCTTTCCAGTCAGCTTTGCAACTATGTCAGTCATATAATCTCCTGTTGAGGCTAGAATCGGGTGAGCATTGATTCTTCTGGGTCGGTGTTTTGATCCTGTCCGGCACCGCCTTCCTCTTCTTTTCATCATCATCACACCGCATATCGCTGTCAATATGCCGGTTCCACTCCTCAAACCGACGCCTTTGAGAATGGCCGGCAATCGGCTGTCTGCTGGCACGAGCCGGCTCGATCGACCGGTCAGACCACAGATTCGTTCAGCACACGCTCGTAGACAGCGAGGTCATCACCGGAGAAGCAGCAGAAGACGACCTCCTGTATACCCGGTGAATCGCACAGGGCGCTCGTGACCGTACCTACCGCCACACGAGCTGCAGGCTCGACAGGATATCCATAGATGCCGGTACTGATGCACGGGAAGGCTATCGAGGCGACACCCGCCGTAGCGGCCAACTCAATGGATCGCCGATAGCACGATGCCAGTAGTTCCGGTTCGCCATGATCCCCTCCGCGCCAGACCGGCCCCACCGTGTGAATGACGTGCCTGGCCTTGAGCCGGTAGGCTTTGGTGATTTTTGCGTCACCGGTCTCGCAGCCTCCGAGCTGCCGGCATTCCTGAAGCAGCTCAGGTCCGGCGGCTCGATGAATCGCGCCATCGACCCCGCCCCCGCCGAGTAGCGACGAATTCGCCGCATTGACGATCGCATCGACGTTCAGGGTTGTGATGTCAGCACGGATGGCTCTCAGTACAGCTTTCATTTGAAATCGGTTGTTTCCTCCTCGAATCTTGACGTCGCTCGTTGTGAAGCAATCGCGACAGATGCTGTGGAAAGCTTTAACGATGTGCTCAACTGCCCTGCCTGGCCCATATTGCAGGATTCCGAGATTTTTTTAATGGCGCCGGAAGGATGAGACATTTCAGCCATCGCAGACAAGAATCTGTTCCAGCCTGGATACTTCATCCATCTGGCAGGGGGAACTCTGCCTGGCTTCACGAGCAGACCACCGTGATCATTCAGGGTTCGAGCGGGGGTTCCAGCTTCTCGACCGCCTCCAGCACCACGCCTGCGGAAGCGATGAGGTCCTTCAGCAACTGCTCGTCGATCACCAGAAAGCCTTCATACTCGGACGAATTCCTGCGCCTGTGACACTCCGCCAGTGTCGCCCAGACTCCCGGACCCAGTCCGAGTGTGTGTGGAAGAGCCTGGAATACCACGAACCTGTTCACCGGTCTGTAGCCCAGCCTGCGAAGAGCAGCCAGGGAGAGAGAGAACGCACCGTTGTAGGCAAGGTCGAATCTGCTCTCGAAGGAGAGCTTCTCGTTGGCGGCATCTGAAAGCCTGTTCCTGCCTGATCGGACCAGCCCCTCGAACTCGTCCCTCAGTGCGGGTTCCTGCCTGACGAGGCCGACACCCATCAGCTTCTCAAGCGGATTCGACGACATCCAAGGATCCTGTCAAAACTATTTTCTGCCGGGCGGCGATCCTCGAAACGAAGGAGTCTCCCGAGGCCAGCCGGCTGACCCACTCCGCGGGTGTCATCAGGTTGACGCTGATCTGCCTCCCTATGACCTTTTCGACGGGCTGCAGAGCCTCCAGAATCATCGGATACGCCAGATTGTCTCCGATGATCATAATATCGATGTCACTTCCGGTATGCTCCTCGCCTCTCGCCGTCGATCCATAGATGAAGGCCAGGCGTATTCTTTCCGAGAAGGGTCCAAGGGCTTCGCGGATGGGCTGGGCGATACCGACCGTCTTCACTATCAGGCCGTGGAGTTCCTCGAAGACGGGACAACTCCTGTTGGCCTGGTACAGCCTCCTCTTGCCCACGGGTATCGTCGATACGAGTCCTGCTGAAACCAGTCGCTTCAGCTCACGGTGAACCGCCCCCACTCCTGATCCGGCGAGCCGGATCAGCTCAGCCCCCTGGAATGCGCGGTCGGGATTACCGTAGATCAGGGCGAGCACTCTCATCTGGACGCGCGAGAACAGAGTCTCGGCGATTCTGATCGGAGGAAGCCCCTCGCACCCGGCATCGGAGTCATTCACAGGGCTTCCACCACGAGCCACAGCCTTACCACCCATATCGGGTATATTTCAACCCATTATGGGTACTGTCAACAGCGCGAAAGGTGTCAGAGGAAAAAACGTCAAAAACGCAGCATTTGCGAAACATATTGTCATGTGAATGATATGTTGTAATTGGGATGCGTCTGCAAACTGCAGGTCTTCAAATAGATGTGAATATGGTTATGCGAACGGAGCGCGCTTTCTAGGGACAATTATAACCCGTATTTGCGTATTTGACGTTTTTTCCTCTGACACCGGACTTGGCGCTTTGCGAGGGGTATTTGGTAGTGCTAGAATAGGGGTGAAGGAGGCATCGGGCCACGCATGGAAGACTCTGTGATCATCGGCAAGAAGCATCTCGTGATAGTAGGCGACAGGCTGCTCGTCTCGCCCATGAGCGCCGGCGAGCGCACCCACACTGGTCTCTACCTCCCCGATTCGGCCGTTGAGGGGAAGAAGGTCTCCGGAGGATGGGTCGAGGCCGTGGGGCCCGGGTATCCGGTATCCATCGCATCCCCGGAGGAGGAGCCCTGGAGGCAGGGCCCTCCGGCCAAGCCGCAGTTCATCCCTCTCCAGGCCCGCAAGGGCGACTACGCCATGTACGTTCGTAACTCGGCCTTCGAACTCACGCTGGAAGGCAAGAAGTTCTTCGTCGTCCCCTACTCTGCGGTACTGGCCCTTCTGCGCGAGGAGTTGGAGCCCCCGGAACTCGACCGGGAGGATCAGGTCTGACGCAAGGGGCCCCGCCGAGCGGGGCCCCACTTCACTGGCAAGGTTCCGTCTATCGAGGCCGGAATCCTATATGCCCATGCTTCCCATGTCGAGCTTCCAGACGCCGCCCTCACGGACGAGCTCGATGTTTTCCTCGCTGATCTCACCGTTCATGTTCGTGCTCACCTTGACGACCGCGTTGTCGCCGTTGACCTCGGAGCTCAGAATGGTGACGCTGGCGTTGGCGAACATGTCCTTGATCATCTGCGAGGAGAAGAGGGCCGCGACGAAATCCTCGGTGGACATGGACTGGAGCTGCTCGGGGGTGACGTTGATGCCCATCATTGGAAGCATCGCAGCCGCCATGCCCGTGGTGTCGGCCTTGAGTTCCTCGAGTCCGGCGCCCATTTCGTCGATCGATGCCTGGGACATGTAGGACACGGCCCTGGCACCGTCGCCGGCCTTCATCGCGTCGAAGAACCCGGTGACAGCGGCATCGGGCTTGGCGCCACCGCAGGCGACCACGAGAGCTAGCAGCAATGCTGCCGACAGGAACCTTCTCATCTGAAACCTCCCATAACCCCGTTCCGGGGATTCGGATACCACCCGGTACCCTTCCAGCCGCCAGGAAGCGGCAGCAACAAGCGACAAACATACCGAATATCGGGAATGAACCGTTAATCCCGGCGGAGGCCGCCGGGGGCTTACACACTACATGCTGATCGAATCGGCCTTCCCGGACCCGTCTTCCCGGACGGTCGGAATCGGTTTCTCATAGATCCACTCCGTATGAACCACCGCCCCGGAACAGGAATGCCGGAATCGGAAACCGGCCCTCCCCCAGGGCCGAGGTACGAACAGCGCTAGAGCATGTTGCCGAGAATCGAATCCAGGAAGTAGGACCCCGTGATCCTCCAGGAGCTGTCCTCCCAGACCATGGCGAGCGATGCGCTGCGGCCGTCCGGCCAGTGAACCGTCACTTCCGCGTTGCGCCCGGTCATGTTCAGGTCCATGCGCTCCACCATGGACGCCTCGTAGCCGGCGAGATTCAGCGTGGGCATGAGCTGGGACAGGAATTCGGCCAGACTCATGCCTGCGAGGTCGGTTGTCGATAGATAGGAGAGCGACCGGGAGAGCACCACCCTGGCGAGTTCGGGTCTGACCTGAACGACCGCCCCGAATTCGGCCCACCTCGCTTCGAGAGTTGCCCTCAGGCTCGGGCTGAGCGTTTCGAGAAGGGCTTCGCCGTCACTCCACTCGACCGCCCTCAGGAAATCGTCGGCCGTATCGACCGGCGACGCGAATGCGGGAACGGCGATCAGCGCGAGGAGCAGGGCAGCCCGCACCATATCCATGTCCCCTCCCCTTTCCTGACCTCGACGGACAACGGAACGCCCGCAGGAACTTCCATCTCCGTGCAGGCGGAATCCTCAATGGGAATCCTGGCAATCTCGCCCGACGCGGTTCCGACGACTACCTCGGAACGCCCGGGCACACTGACCGAGAGCCTTCCACCGTCGACCCGCGCCGAGAACCCTCGTGCATCGCCGAGCAGGGCGTTGCTCACGAAGCATCTTCCCGCCCTGATGGAATCCAGTATGGCTCGCTCGCCCTGAACATCCCGCCGATCCCAGTCGGAGTCAATGACCAGGTGCATCCTCAATCTGGAGAAGAGCATCTCGTAAGGGAAGATGCAGGTGTGGAACCTTCCGATGCCTAATCGGATGGCGTGGGCATCCGGCCCTCCCACGGCGCACCCTCCGCAGGAGAACCACTTCCGGATCGATTCGCCGCATGGATGGATCGACATGCGGTCGGGACGGACCACCCTGTCCCGGAAGTTCCAGGGCGTGAGCCCCGCCTTCCACATCGACATGTAGTTCCAGACCTCGACTCCGTCCACGCCTTCGACGGGCATTGTCCATCCGTAACTGCGGGTGCCGGGGAGATGGCCGCCCCTCTCGCAGGGGTGGGCGGCTATGGAGAGCCCGCCGGTCTCGCGGATGGCCGCGATCTGTTCACGGGTGTCCCGGGTGGACGGGAGAGAGTCTATCCCGTAGGCGAGGACATGGCAGTTCCGGCGGGAGTCTTCCAGCTCCGCGCCGGGAAGAACGAACACGCCCCGGTGCATGCCCAGCCAGCCCTCGTGCCTGGCCGCCAGGGTCCTGTGATCGTTGATGCCTATGAAGTCGAGGCCGCAGCGGGCTGCGGCCTCGATCACCTCCTCGACGCTTCCGGTCCCGTCGGAGTGCCTGGTGTGCACATGCAGGACGCCGGTCAGCACCATGCGTTCAGGCGGAACCCCTGCGGCGGCGTATCTCCTTCGCCAGCGCCGGAAGTATCTCGAACAGGTCGCCCACGAACCCGGAGGAGCAGAACTGGAAGATCGGCGCCGTCTCGTCCTTGTTGATGGCGAGGATGACGTCGGACGACTGCATCCCGACCCTGTGCTGCACCGCGCCTGAGATTCCGCATGCGATGTATTTCCTGGGCTGGACCGTCTTGCCGGTCTGGCCGACCTGGTGTGGATAGGGGATCCAGCCGGAGTCCACCGCCGCCCTGCTGGCTCCGACGCTGCCGCCCAGCAGATCGGCGATCTCCTCGAGGAGAGAGAAGTTTTCCGGATTCTTCATCCCTCTTCCGCCGGACACGATGATCTCTGCTTCGGCGATGTCCGCCACGCCTTCGTCGAGCACCCTGAAGCCCTGCAGTTCAACCCTGGAGTCCAGATCGCCGGGGAGGAGTTCGATCCTTACGATCTCCGCAACCCGCGCCGGGTCGGGGTCGATCGCCTTCATGACCCTGGGGCGGACCGTGGCCATCTGCGGCCTCGACCCCTCGCAGACGATCGTGGCCATGATGTTGCCGCCGAAGGCGGGACGCGTCTGGAGGAGAGCGTTTTTGGAAGGATCGAAGGAGAGAGAGGTGCAGTCCGCCGTCAGCCCCGTGTCCATCAGCTTGGCGATCCGCGGCATCAGATCCCTGCCCGTGGTTGTCGCTGCGGCCAGGACGATGGCGGGTTTCGTCTCCTCGATGATCCTCTTCACGATCCGGGTCCAGGGTTCGGTGAGGTAGTGCGAAAGCCCGGGCGACTCCGCGATCAGAACCCTGTCGGCTCCGTGGCCGGCGAGGATCCTTGGAGCGTCTCCGGCGGCTGCGGTGAGCAGGATCGCGCTCACGGGCCCGCCCTCGGACCCGGCTATCGCGCGGGCCGCGCCGAGCAGTTCGAGAGTGCTGTGATCGATCACGCCGTCGCGGGATTCGACTATCACGGCGGTTCCCGTCCAGGCGGACATGTCGGAGGGCCCTGCGGACTCCTTCAGGATTACCACGGCCCCTGACGGGCAGGACGATTCGCACGCTCCGCAGAGGGTGCATGCGTCGGAGACGAACGCGATCCCATCCCTGATGGAGATGGCTCCGAAGGGGCACGATGCGGCGCAGAGACCGCAACCGGTACAGACTTCGGATCGGATGTCGACTCTTGCGCTCATGCCCCGGCCTCCTCTCCGAGCAGGAGATCGGCCAGTATCACGGCCAGCTCCTCGGGGGATCCGCGGTGGATCGATCCTCCGCTCCTCGCCTCCGGCGAGGCGATCCCCACCACCCTGGTCGGAGAGCCGTCCAGGCCGGTCTCAGAGGGATCGAGCCCCAGATCCGCAATGCCCCATGTGGTCACGGCCAGGTTCCTGGCCTTCATCTTCCCCCTCAGCGAGGGCATTCTGGGTGTGTTGGCGTCCTTCAGCACGGTGACTACGGCCGGGAGCGTGGACGAGAGAGTCTCGACCCCGCCTTCGACGTAGCGCTCCACCACGATCCTGCCGCCCTCGATTCCGAGCACGCGGCCCACGAAGGTGAGCTGCGGCCAGTCGAGCGAGGCGGCGATCCCGGGACCGGTCTGGGCGGTATCTCCGTCGATGGCCTGCTTGCCCGTGAAGACCAGGTCTATGGGCGCGAGCTTCCGGACGGCCGCGGCAAGCGTCTGCGAGGTGGCCCAGGTGTCGGCCCCCGCAAAGGCGCGGTCCGACAGGAGGACGGCCTGATCGGCGCCCATCGAGACGGCCTCCTTCAGGATCGCCTCCGCCTGGGGCGGGCCCATCGTGAGCGCGATCACCTCACCGCCGAGTTCGTCCCTCCACCGGAGACCCTCCTCGAGGGCGTAGACGTCGAACGGGTTCATGATCGAAGGCACCCCGTCCCTGACGAGAGTGTTGCGCACCGGGTCTATCCTCACCTCGGCGGTGTCCGGCACCTGCTTCATCGCGACGACTATGCGCATCTGTCACCTCGCCCCCGAGGCTGTTTCCCTGATCAGGTTCGAGGCGATCACGTTGCGCTGTATCTGGTTCGTGCCCTCGTAGATCTGGGTTATCTTGGCATCCCTCATCATCTTCTCCACCGGGTACTCCTTCATGTATCCATACCCGCCGAAGATCTGTACCGCGTCCGTCGTAACCTTCATGGCGACGTCACTGGCGAAGACCTTCGCCATCGCGGCCTCCTTCTCGAACTTTCTGACGCCGGCGTCTATCATCCTCGCCACGGAGTAGGTGAGAGCCCTGGCGGCCTCCACCTGCGTGGCCATGTCGGCGAGCATGAACTGTATGCCCTGGAACGAGTCGATGCGCTGGCCGAACTGTTTACGCTGAGATGCGTAAACAAGCGCGGCGTCGAGTGCGCCCTGGGCGATTCCGACTGCCTGGGCGGCGACTCCGGGCCTGGAGTTGTCCAGCGTCTTCATCGCGACCATGAAGCCGGTGCCTTCGCGTGCAATGAGGTTTTCCGCGGGAATCCTGCAGTCCTCGAACACCAGCTCCCTGGTGGCCGAGGCGCGGATGCCCATCTTGTCCTCCTTCTTACCATACGTGAAGCCGGGGGTGCCGTCCTCGACGATGAATGCGGAGGCGCCTCTCGCCCCGCGTTCGGGGTCCGTCATGGCGATGATGGTGTAAACCTTCGCCTCGCCGCCGTTCGTGATCCACTGCTTGGTTCCGTTGAGGACGTAGGAGTCGCCGTCGCGGACCGCCCTGGTTCTGATGCCGCCGGCATCGCTTCCGGCGTCGGGCTCGGTGAGCCCGAATGCCGCCAGGCTTTTGCCGGAGGCGAGTCCGGGGAGATATTTCCTCTTCTGTCCGTCGGTGCCGAACAGGAGTATCGGCATGGCCCCCAGAGCGTTGGCGGCATAGGAGGTCGCTATGCCCGCGCAGGCGCGGCTCAGCTCCTCGGCCGCCACACAGAGGGACATCGATCCCAGCCCGAGCCCCTCGTACTCCTCCGGGATGTAGATACGGAAGAGGTCGCTGTCGGCGAGGACATTCATGATCTCGTGCGGGAACCGGTTCTCGCGGTCCAGTTCCTCGCGGACAGGCTTTATGTGCTTTTCGGCGATCTCGGCGCAGAGTTCCCTTATCGCCTTTACGTCATCCGAGAGAAAGTAATCCATTATCCCCTCCTCCTTGGATCCGGCCTAGCGCCTCGGCGGCGGCGGCGGACTGTGCTTCCTTCTTGGTAGCCCCGCTTCCCGTTCCGGCCTCTTTCCGATCGACAGAGACCACGGCCTCGAACAACGGTTCGTGCTCGGGTCCGCCGGTACGCGATACTCTATAGACAGGCGGGGGAAGACCCGCAGCCTGGCACATCTCCTGGAGCCTGCTCCTCGGGTCGGAGCCCGGATCCGATCCGGACTCCAGCAATCGTTCTAATATGGCGTTTCTGATTACGGACCGTGCCTCCCGGATGCCTGCGTCGAGGTAGACGGCCCCGCAGACCGCCTCCACCACATCGGCCAGGATGGCCCCCGACAACCTGAGCCCGCCCCCCGAGACGATCGACTTCTCCAGGCCCAGCCTCCTCCCGGCGACGGCGAGAGCCCTCGCAGAGACGAGCGATCGCTTGCGCCTGGTGAGCTGCCCCTCCCCTTCGCCGGGAAACCTTTCCAGAAGCAGCTCGCGGGCCAGCAGCTCCAGGACCGAGTCGCCCAGGAACTCGAGCAGCTCGTAGTTGGATCCGGCTCCGGCAGACCTGTGCGTGAGCGCTCTCAGCAGCAGTCCGCGTTCACGGAACCGGTATCCGATCGACGCCTCCGCCGCGTCGAGCGCAGTGGAGGCGTCGTCTGTCGATGGATGCACTATCTGCGGCCGACCGCCAGGGTGACGTTGTGTCCCCCGAAGCCGAACGAGTTGCTGAGCGCACAGCGGACATCCGCCTTGCGGGCCTCCCCGGGGACATAGTCCAGATCGCATGCCGGGTCGGGGTTCACCAGTGTCGCCGTGGGCGGGACGATGCCGTCGCGCATCGCCAGTATCGAGAAGATCAGCTCGATACCTCCCGCGGCTCCCAGCATGTGCCCTGTGACGGACTTCGTAGAGGAGATCATCACCTTGCGGGCGCGATCCTCGCCGAGCGCCACCTTGATGGCCTGGGTCTCGCCTGCGTCGTTCAGCTCGGTCGAGGTTCCGTGGGCATTGATGTAGTCGACGTCTCCAGGAGTGATCCCGGCATCCTCCATCGCGAGGATCATCGCCCTGGCGGAGCCTTCGCCGCCCTCGGCGGGCGCCGTGATGTGGTAGGCGTCGCACGTCATGCCCGCGCCGAGGAGTTCCGCATGGATGTGAGCACCCCTCCTGACGGCGAAGTCATAGTCTTCGAGGACGACCACCGAAGCCCCCTCGGCCATGACGAAACCGTCGCGCTCCCTGTCGAAGGGCCTCGAAGCGGTCTTCGGATCGTCGTTCCTCGTGGAGAGCGCCTTGAGGGAGCAGAATCCGCCGAGCCCCATCATCGTGATGGGAGCCTCGGCGCCGCCGGCCAGTATGGCGTCGGCGCGCCCCAGCCTGATGGCATCCATCGCGCAGGCGATGGCATGGCCGCTGGTGGCGCAGGCCGTCACTGTCGCGAAGTTGATTCCCCTGGCGTTCAGTTCGATGGCGACACGACCGCTGGCCATGTTCCCGATCATCATGGGGCAGAAGAACGGGCTGATCCTGTCCACGCCCTTTTCCAGAGCCTTTATGTGCTCCGTCTCGAGCGTTCCGAGCCCTCCTATGCCGGTGCCTATGATTACGCCAAGCCGCTCCGGAGCGACGGCGCCTCCACCCAGTCCGGCGGATTCGAAGGCCTCTCTCGCCGCGATGATGGCGAACTGGGTGTATCTGTCCGATCTTGCCGCCAGCTTGCGGTCGAGGAACCTGTCCGCCTCGTAGCCTTTTACCTCGCCGGCGATCCGGGTGGTGTACGGGGTGGGATCGAGGAGCGTAATCGTGTCGATGCCGCTCCTGCCGGCCACTGTGTTCGACCAGCACTCTGCTACGTTCAGGCCGACAGGGCTGATGGCGCCCAGGCCCGTAACTGCTACCCGCCTCTTCACCTGATCCATCCTTGAGCTGAGCGTTCGCGGAAAGCGGCTAAGCCGCTACTCCTCCACACCGTGGGCCTTGAGGTACTTGATCACATCTCCGACGCTCTTCAGCGAGGAGGAGTCCTCGTCGGAGATCTTCAGCTTGAAGGAGTCCTCGAAGTCCATCATGAGTTCCACGAGATCGAGCGAATCGGCCCCCAGGTCGGTCTGGAAGTTGGCTTCGGCGGAAACCTCCTCGGCCCTGACGCCCAGCTTGTTGACGATTATTTCGGTGACACGGTTCTCGAGGGACATCTGTCTCTCCTCTCAGGTTGACAATCCACCATCCACTGGTATCACGATTCCGTTCACATAGCTGGACGCGTCGCCCAGCAGGAAGGCCGTCACCTCGGCTATGTCCGAGGGCTTGCCCATCCTCCCCAGCGGGATGCGCTCGGCATAGCCCTTCCGGACCTCCTCGGGAAGGCTGAGGGTCATCTCCGTCTCGATGAAACCGGGAGCGATCGCGTTAACGCGGATATTCCTGGAAGCAAGCTCCCTGGCCAGAGACTTCGTGAACCCTATGAGTCCGCCCTTGCTCGCGGCGTAGTTCGCCTGTCCGGCGCTCCCCACGAGGGCGACGACCGAGGAGAGATTCACGATGGAACCCGCCCTCCGCCTCATCATCTGCCGCGAGACGGCCTTCGTCATGAGGAAGGCGCCCGTGAGGTTCACCTTCAGCACCAGATCCCACGCCTCGGCGTCCATCCTCATGAGGAGGCTGTCGCGTGTTACGCCGGCGTTGTTAACCAGCCCGAGAACAGGGGGATTCTCCTCTGCGATGCGTTCACAGACTGTGTTAACGTCGTTTTCGGAGGTGACATCCAGGCGATAGGGTCTGTAACTATCTCCCAGACGGGCTGCTTCCTCGCGGAGCCTGTCCTCCAGCATATCGCAGGCTGCGATCGTCCAGCCATCGGCGATGAGCCTTTCGGAGACGGCCAGTCCTATCCCCCGCGCAGCTCCCGTGACTATCGCCGTTCTCGTTCCAGGTGTCATAAGCCTCCCTTCATGTTCCGCAACCGCTCGCAGCGGTGGCTCACCCGTTCCACTTGACTATGATTCCGGCCCAGGTGAGACCGGCGCCGAAGGCTGCGAGAACGACGGTCTTGGGCGGGGTGATGATACCCCTCCTCATGGCTTCGTCCAGAGCGATCGGAATGGAGGCCGAGGATGTGTTGCCGTACCTGTCGATATTGACATAGACCTTCTCCGGCGGGAGTTCGAGAGCCCTCGCCGTGGCGTCGATTATCCTGTAGTTGGCCTGGTGTGAGATCAGCAGATCGACATCCGACTTGTCCGTCCCGTCCATCTCGAGGGCGAGCAGGCAGGACTCCCTCATGGCCCTGACCGCGTGCTTGAAAGTCTCCGAGCCGTTCATGGCGATGTAGTGCATGCCGGCTTCGACGGTCTCGTGGGTGGCGGGATTCCGCGACCCGCCTGCGGCCTGCACCAGGAGATCGCTTATCGCTCCGTCGCTGCCCCAGTGGTATCCCCCCAGCAGCCCGCCGGGCCCCTGGCTCGAGATCGCTGCGGCTCCCGCCCCGTCACCGAAGAGGACGCAGCTCGCCCTGTCCTTCCAGTTGGTGATCTTGGTCAGGCATTCGGCTCCGATCACAAGAATCCTGTCGAAAATCCCCGATTCCACGAAGGCCCTGGCCTGGATCAGACCGTAGACGAACCCGCTGCATCCAGCTGCGAAGTCCCAGGCAGGTACGCGTGACAGCCCGAGCCTGTCGGCGACCAGGCAGGCGGTTGCAGGGAAGGCGTGATCCGGGGTGACGGTTGCGATGAACAGGGCCTGCACGTCCTCCGGCTTCCAGCCTGCGGCCTCCATGGCGCGGGCCGCCGCAGTGGTCGCGAGATCGGAGGTAGCCGTGTTGGAATCCGTTATGTGCCTAGTCTTTATGCCGGTGCGTGTGGTTATCCACTCGTCGGAAGTGTCCACCATCTTCTCGAGGTCGGCATTGGTAAGGATCGCTTCCGGCACTGCGTGTCCAGTGCCTGTTATGAAGGCTTGTCTCTTCACTGGTTCTCCCCGCGGAGTGCCGTCATGCCTCTCAGCCCCTCCGATATCATGCGGTTCACTCCGCTCCTGTGGAAGCCGCAGGCGGCGGCGACCGCATTCCTTATCGCCTTAGGGTTGGAATTGCCGTGGGCTACTATCGAAACGCCGTTCAGACCCAGAAGGGGCGCCCCGCCGTATTCCGCGGAGTCGAGGCTCTTCCAGAGGGTGCTGAACGCGGATCTCATCAGGAGGAAACCGGCACGGCTGTACCAGTGTCCGGACATTTCGGAGAACAGAGCGCCGCCGATCAGGTCCGAGATGGATTCGGTGAACTTCAGCACGATGTTGCCGACGAATCCGTCGCAGACTACGACGTCCGCCTCCCCCTTGAGAATCCCGTCCCCCTCGATGTTTCCTGTGAAATTGAGGTTGGAGGAGCCGTGTTCGAGCATCTCGTAGGTTTCCTGCTCGACGGGCGAACCCTTGGTCCGCTCGGAGCCTACATTGAGGAGGGCGACCCGGGGATTCGGGATGCCGAATACTCCCCTCGAGTACGCCGATCCCATGAGCGCGAACTGGCGGAGGTTGTCGGGCTTGCATCCGACGTTCGCGCCTACGTCCAGCACGACGGCCGGATTGCCCAGGGTCGGGAAGGTGGCCGCGATGGCCGGACGCGAAACGCCGTCGAGGCGGCCGAGGGCGAACAGGCTGGCGGCCATCATGACCCCGGTGTTACCCAGCCCCGCCATCGCATCTACCCTCCCGGCCTTCTGCAGACCGGCCATGACCATGATCGAGCTGTCGGGCTTGGACTTGAGGGCTTCGGCAGGATGCTCGTCCATGCCGATGATCTGGCTCGCGTGGTGCAGTCTTATCGGATGACGCCCCGCGCCGGCCTTCGTCATGAGGGGTTCGAGTACGGCGGTGTCGCCGACGAGAGTCAGCTCGACCCCTTCGGTGAACCCGGCGGGCCCGCTGCGAAAGAACTCGACCGCACCCTCCACGACGACGGACGGCCCCCTGTCCCCGCCCATCGCATCGACCGCGACCCGGACTTCCGGCGACAAACGTCCGCCTTACTCGGTCCTGGCCTCGGTGACCTGGCGGCCGTCATAGAATCCGCAGTGCCTGCAGATCCTGTGCGGCAGCCTGGGTTCGCCGCATTTCGGGCACGAGCTGGTCGAACCTGCGGTCAGCTTCCAGTGGGTGCGCCGCTTGTCGCGCCTCGTAGTGGATGTTCTTCTCTTCGGAACTGGCATCGTTCATCCTTCCGCCGGGCACCCGTCCCGGCCCGGTTCAACGAACACATCCGGCGTCCGAGGCACCTTCATGCCCGCACCGGCTGACGTTCAGATTTTCCCCGCACACCTGGCAGAGACCGCGACAATCCTCGCGGCAAAGCGGCTTTCCGGGGAGCGAAAGTATTACCGCTTCACGAACAGCGTCAAGTAGCGGCAGGCTTCTGCCGTCCCGCGGAAGTCTCTCGACATCCGCGTCTGCATCACCGCCGCCATCCTTAGAATAGGCGGCGAAAACCTCTTCAGTCACCTCGAAGACGGCCTTTTCGAGGCACCGGGCGCACACGGTGGCGAACCCGGCCCTGAACCTGCCCCTCACGATTATCGAACGGTCGGTATAGTTCACGTCGAGATCGAGGGTTCCCCCCGGCGTTTCCGGCGTGACGTCCTCGATCCGCCAGTCGACCGCTGCCGTGTCGATCTCGAAGGAGCCGGTGTTGCTCCCGGTCCTGAGGCTGGCGATGTCCAGAGTGAGATCCCGGGGATCGAGCTGCATCATCGGCGGCTATCCCTGCGGGGCGCCGATCGCGGCCCTGATCGAGGATTCGAGGACGTCCAGCCCGGCATCGGTTCCTGACTCGAGATAGAACCTCGCGAGCGGCTCGGTCCCGCTCATCCTTACGAGCACCGACGCGCCTCCCGCGAGGACGAGCTTCCTTCCGTCGCGTGAATCGACCCGCTCGACTGCGAGATCCCCCAGCGAAGGCGGCGTATTCTCTATGAACAGCTTCCGTACCGTATCGCCGATTCCGTCCGCGAGCCCGAGATCGATGCGCCTGTGAGCGAGCCTCCCGTATCTGCTCCAGAAGTCGCGGAGCTGGACGGCAAGGCCCACGCCTCTCCGGGCGCACATCTCGCACGCGAGCAGGCATGCGAGGATGCCGTCCTTCTCCGGCACATGGCCGCCTATCGACAGCCCCCCGCTCTCCTCCCCCGCCAGTACGACGCTCCTCTCGAGCATGACCGCACCGAGATGCTTGAAACCGACCGGGGTCTCCACGACATCTCGGCCGAGGCTCGCTGCAACACGGTCCATGAGGCTGCCGGTGGTCGTCGAACGGACTCCGATGCCCTCCATCCCCCTGTCCCTGACGAGGTATTCGAAGAGAAGCGCCAGGTAGTCGTGGGGGGAGACGTAGCCGCCCTCCTCGTCCACGAGGCCGAATCTGTCCGCATCGCCGTCCGTGGCGAGTCCGACGGAGGCCCGGCTGACCGTGACCTGTTCGGAGAGGCCGGCCAGACCCTTCTCGTTCGGTTCGGGATGCCGGCCGTCGAAGAGCGGGTCGCGTCTGCCGTGAATGGTCCTTACGGATGCGCCCGAATGCTGCAGGAAGACATCGAGGATTCCGCTCCCGGTGCCGTTGAAGGCGTCGTACACGGCGCGGAGGCCGCTTCCGGCTATCACGTCGCGCTTCACGAGGAGTTCGAGATCCCCGGTGTAGGGCGTGACGAAATCCTCGACCGTGAGCGACCCGCTTCCGGCTTCCGGCGAAGCTCCCGCTTCGATGAGTTCCTCGATCCTGGTCGTGACCGATGACGGAGCGGGGCCCCCATGTCCGGGTGAAAACTTGATGCCGTTGTACATGAACGGGTTGTGGCTGGCCGTGAAGTTGATCACGCCGCCGAGACGGAGCCTCCTCACGGCGTGGGAAAGAACTGGCGTTGGTACGGGGCGGTCGGCAAGGCGGACTTCGAAGCCGGCCGCGGAAAGCCTCGTGGCCGCGTCACGGGCGAGTTCGGGAGACAGAAAGCGGGTGTCCCCCCCTACGATTATCCCGGACTCGCCGGATTCGCGCAGGAACACTGCGATGGCGTCGATCACCCTGTTGACGCGCTCCTCGGTGAAGTCGCGGGCGATCACTCCCCGCCAGCCGGAGGTGCCGAAGACGATCCTCATTCGCCCTCCACCTCCCGGAAGTACGATATCGCGCACTGGATCCACTCGTCGTGAGGAGCGGTGACCCGGTAGTAGGTATCCATGTCCCACACGCGCAGAGCGATCTCCCGGAGGAGTGCGCGCTCGATGTAGACCCTGCTCCCGGCCCATGTGTCCTCGTCGCAGGTGAAGCCCTCGGAGGCGAGCCAGGTTTCGAAGGAGGAGAGGACGGCGGAGTCGGGCCAGAATCCCTCGTCCACCTCGTTCTCCATCACGAATCCGGCCGCAAAGTTGAAGAAGAATGCGCCCTCCTCGAGATCCAGCACCAGACGGGCGTCTATGCTGTCGGCATACCCGGTTTCGACTTCGATGTCGGGCATGATTCCCCAGTCCTCCTCGGCCCCCGGCTCGAGGAAGTCGTCGCGCAGCGTTCTGTCTATGCACCGTCCATCCGGGGTGTAGTATCTGGCCGTGGTCAGCTTGACCGCGTAATGGCCGAGCCCCGGATACTCCCCGAGGTCGGAGAGGGATTGCACCGACCCCTTGCCGAAGGTTCTCTGACCGATGATCACGGCGGCCTGGTTGTCCTGCAGGGCTCCTGCCACGATCTCGGCGGAACTCGCGCTTCCGCCGTCGACAAGGACGGCGAGATCGCCGTGATAGAGGACCGCGCGCCTCGCGTAGTAGTCATGTTCGCCCACGGCCTGACCGCGCGTAGTCACGACGAGCGAACCGGAAGGCAGGAAGATGTCGGCCACATCCACCGCAGGGGCGAAAAGACCGCCGGAGTTGCCCCGGAGATCGAGGATCATACTGGACGCGCCCTCCCCGGACAGGGAGTCGACGGCCTCCAGAACCTCGTTGGCTGAAGTCTCGGAAAAGCGCGACAGGCGCACATAGCCGATCGAGGGGGCCACCATGAAAAAGGCGGAGACGGAAGGATAGTCGATCACGTCCCTCTCTATCGGTATCACCAGCGAGTCGGTGACGCCTGGTCTCTCGATGGTCAGAACGACCGTGGTCCCTCTGGGGCCGCGGATCATGGAGACGGCCTGGTCCGTCAGCATGCCCTTGGTGGTGATGCTGTCTATCCGGACTATCCGGTCGCCGGACCGTATCCCGTTGCGGTAGGCGGGGGTGCCCTCGAGAGGGGATACCACCGTGAGCCAGCCGTTACGCTGTCCGAGCGTTATCCCCACGCCCTCGAACGAACCCTCGAGCTGGACGCGCAGGTCGTCGTACTGGTCTGGGGTGAGCAGCATGCTGTTCGGGTCCAGCGAGAGGAGCATGCCTTCGATGGCCGCCTCTATGAGATCGGCTGATCCGACGGAATCGACATAGGCGGATCGCGTCATGCCGTAGACGTCCATGAAGAGTTCGGCTGCGGTCATCCTTGCCGAAGCCGGCTCGGCCGCCGCCCTGGGGGTCGTCTGTACCAGCGACAGGGCCAGGAGAGCGACTCCGGCCGAAGCCGCGAGCCAGCCTGGGACCGGCTTGCGCATCTGGTTCACCTTTCGGAAGTGACGGACGAAATCATGTACTTTCCTTCACGCGAAGCGCTTCCTCGACCAGCCCGAGCACGATCCCGTCGATCTCGCACCCGGGCAGGGAGGCGTCGAGCACGCGGAATCGCCGATGCCTCCGGGCCAGCGACAGGTACTCCTCCCTGACCCTCGCGTGGAAGGCGAGATCCTCCCGCTCGATCCTGTCGGGTCCGCCCGGTCTCGAATCCAGCCGTGCCATGCCCTCCGCCGGATCGAGATCGAGCAGGACGGTCAGATCCGGTTCCAGGCCGCCTGTGGCGAAGGAGCAGGCTGATTCGACGAACTCCCTGTCGAGGCCGCGCCCGGCCGCCTGATAGGCCTCGGTGGCATCGTTGAACCTCTCGCAGATGACCACCCCGCCGGCGGCAAGGGCCGGCCTGACGATATGCTCCACGTTCGAGGCCCTCGAGGCGAGATAAAGCATCAGTTCCGCCGCCGTGGGAATCTCGAGCGAGGGATCCAGCAGCAGACGCCTGATCGCCTCCGCGAGAGGAGGGCCTCCGGGTTCACGGGTGTGCACGACCTCGAAGCCGATGGATCGAAGAGAGCCGGCCAGCGCCGCGGATCGCGTTGTCTTGCCGGCTCCCTCGACACCCTCGAAGGTCACGAAGAGGCCGCCGGGCCTCCTCAGTGCCTGGTCAAGCGTCACTCGCCGTCTCTTTTTGCCCCGTGGGTGCGGATGAAGTCCTCGGTCATCTCGCGGCACTTGTCGTCGTAATACTGCACCGGAGGCGACTTGAAGAAGTACGAGGAGGGCGCCTCCATGGCCCCGCTCAGCCCGTTGTCGAGGGCGAGCTTGGCGCATCTGACGGCATCGATGATGACACCCGCGGAGTTGGGGCTGTCCCAGACCTCGAGCTTGCTTTCGAGATTGAGGGGCACGTCTCCGAACGTGGTGCCTTCCATCCTGATGTAGCACCACTTCCTGTCGTCGAGCCACTCGATGTAGTCGCTGGGGCCGATATGGACGTTGCGGGGGGCAAGCCCGCCCGGAATCTGGGACGTCACGGCGTTGGTCTTGGAGATCTTCTTGGATTCGAGCCTCTCGCGCTCGAGCATGTTCAGGAAGTCCGTATTCCCGCCGACGTTGAGCTGATAGGTCCTGTCGATCCGCACGCCGCGATCCTCGAACAGCCTGGCGAGAACCCTGTGCAGGATGGTCGCTCCGACCTGGCTCTTTATGTCGTCGCCCAGCACGGGGAGGTTCTTGTCGCGGAACCTCTTCTGCCAGTAGGGCTCGCGGGCGATGAAAACAGGGATGGCGTTCACGAATGCGCAGCCCGCATCGAGGACCTGCTCGACGTACCACTTCGTGGCCTCTTCGCTGCCCACGGGGAGGTAGTTCACGACGACGTCGGTTTTGGTGTCCCTGAGGATGTTGACGATGTCGGAAGTGGGCCCGGGGGCCTTCTTGATGACGGGCGATAGATACTTGCCGAGGCCGTCGTGGGTCATCCCGCGCTCCACCCTCACACCGGTAGCCGGCACGTCGCAGAACTTCCACGTGCAGTTGGGTTCGGCGAAGATCGCCTCGCTGAGATCCTTTCCCACCTTGGTCACATTTATGTCGAATGCGGCCGAGAACTCGACGTCGCTGACATGGTATCCGCCGAGGTTGACGTGCATCAGGCCCGGGACCTTCTCGTCATCCCTGGCGTTCCGGTAGTACTCGACGCCCTGCACCAGGCTGCTGGCGCAGTTGCCGACTCCGATGATCGCTACTCTGACCTTCTTGTCACCCATCGTAACCTCCCTGGGCCGGGTTCTCAATCCCTGCCCCCAAGCGAAGACCCATCCCCGGAGAAAACGCACGATAGCCTCTGAATTGCGGTCAGCCACGTGCCAACCGAGACCAGGGCCAGCATCCACACGACAGGACGGGCATTCCCGGCTGCGGGGGTCACGGCCAGAGCGAGCACCATCAGAACCAGTCTCTCGGTCCTGGTGAAGAACCCGACCTCGCAGGGAATCCCCACACCCTCCGAACGCGCACGCGTATAGCTCACCATGAATGAACCGCACAATGCGGCCGGCGCCAGATAGAGGATCATACCGAAGTCCCTGCATGCAGCCCCGGTCAACAGGGCCGAATACATGAGGAATTCGCTGACCCGATCGCAGCTCGAATCGAGCACCGCGCCGGCCCGGCTCACCCTGTTCCTCTTCCTGGCGACTCCACCATCCACTGCATCGAGGAGGCTTCCACCGCCCAGTACCGCAGCCGATGCCAGGTATGAGCCCTTCCATGCCAGGAAGGCGGCGACCACGGTGACTGCGAGGCCCGCCAGGGTTATGGCGGAAGGCGCGACCCCGATGCGGGCCAGCAGACATACGATCGGATCAAGCAGACGCCTGCCTGCAAGCCTTATCCGTTCCAGGGTCAAGTGTCCTCCAGATGCTGCAATGCAACGGATTTTGGAACATACGGACCCCCTGTCCAACCGTCAATCAGAGTGGATCGCAGCGTCCTCCGCCGCATCTCCCGACTCCTCCCCGTCGCATCCGGCATCCGGCCCGGCTCCGCCGCCGGCTCGCCGAACCCTGACGGCTCCGGCGACGACGAGCGTGATCTCGCCCTTTGGAGGTCTCGCCGAAACGATCGACAGTATCGAGGATACCGTACCCCTGATGTACTCCTCGTGGAGCTTGGTCATCTCCCGGGCAAGGCATGCCTGCCGGTCGCCCAGGATCTCCAGGATGTCGGAAAGTATGCGGACGGCATGGTGGGGGCCGACGAAGATGATGATCGTGTGAGGGTAGAGGGCCATCTCGCGCAGTCGTGCGGCCCTCGGGCCGGGCTTGTGAGGAAGGAAACCCTCGAAGAAGAAACGGTCCGGGGGAAGGCCCGACGCGACCAGGGCGGTGAGCGCGGCGGAGGGCCCGGGCACTACTTCGACTCTTGCCCCGCACTCCAGGGCCATCCTCACCGCCCGGAAGCAGGGATCCGAGATCCCGGGCATCCCGGCGTCCGTCACGAGAGCGATCGTGTCGCCGGCGGACAGCCTCTCCGCTATCAGCGGAAGCCGGCCCGCCGCGTTGTGGTCGTTGTAGCTGACCAGCCTGCCCCGCATCCCGGCCAATCTGGACGAGCGCCTCGTGTCCTCCGCGAGAACGATGTCGGCGGTTTCGAGGGTGGACGAGGCCCTCGGAGAGAGGTCGGACATGTTGCCTATGGGTGTCGAGACGAGGATGAGGACGCCGCCGCCCGCGGAAGGGCCGGACGAGTATCCGGGATCAGTCGCCACTGCGTTCGACGAGCCTTTCCCGGAGCGCCCGCACCCGGGCCATGCGGGCCTCTGTCTCCTGGTCGTCGCGTTCGAAGGTCATCCGGAGAACAGTCCCGTCGGGACAGCCCTGAGGGATGATGCGGGCCGGGACGAGAAGCCTCTGTCCGTCGTCCAGAAGCAGCACTGCAACGCCATTTTCGATCCTGTCCAGAGTAACGGTCATGGCTGTCTGTTCTCCTCTTCGCCCCGCCAGACACCGCCGCCGAGGATCGACTGGGCGATGTTGGTCAGATGGTCGCCCATCCTCTCGCAATAGTTTACGAAGTCGTTCACGGCAAGCCCGGCGAGGCCGTCGGGATGGAAGCCGCAGAGAGATTCGGTGTATGCGTCCCTGCACCGCTCTTCGATGCTGTCGAGCTTCTCCTCCAGAGACAGGATCTCGCTTGCGGCCCGAATGTCCTTCCTGTCCAGGGCGTCGACGATATGGTCCAGCATGGTCATGACCGTCCGGGAGGCGTCCCTTGCGGCTTCGAGGAGTGTGGAATCGACGTTGTTGATCCGGCCCTCGATCCTTTCGCGGGCTTCTATGACGTTCACGGCGTGGTCCGATATCCTCTCCAGGTCGTTGATGCTGTGCAGCAGAACCGGCAGGCGCAGGGACAGCTCCTCGGAAAGGTCGCGGCTGAACAGCTTTGTGGCGTACACCGTGATGGCGCCCTGCATCTCGTCCACCCTGGATTCCATGGCGAGTATCTCATCGGGCTTGGGTTTGCCTTCGAAGAAGCACTCGAATGCGCGCCGGACGGTTCCCCGCGTGTAGTCCGCCATCCGGACCACTGTGCGGTCGATTTCGTCGACGGCCAGCACAGGTGTATCGAGGAGCTTGTCGCTGAACTTCACGGAGGCGGCATCCTCGGCGAGCGGATCCTCGCCCGGGACGAGCAGCTTGCTCAGCCTGGCCAGCAGGGGGACCAGGGGCAGGAATACCGCCGCGTTGAAGACGTTGAACAGAGTGTGAGCGTTGGCGACCTGACGCATCGGATCGCTGCTCGAACCCTCCACCAAGCTCATGTAGAAGCTGTCCGGGCGTACTAGCAGCAGCCCGAAATACGCCGCTCCTATGAGGTTGAAAAGAGAGTGGGCCATTGCTGCCCGCCTGGCTGAGCGATTCGTTCCTATCGCGGCGAGCTGGGCGGTGATGGTGGTGCCGATGTTGTCGCCGAGTACCAGATAGACGGCTCCCTGGAGGGATATGAGGCCCGCACCCGCCAGTGTCATCGTCAGCCCGACGGTGGCGCTGGAGCTCTGGATGATGCAGGTGACGATCGTTCCAGCCAGGATGCCGAGGAAGGGCGAACTGCTGAAACTTGTGAAGAATTGCCGGACCGGCAGACTGTTCTGCAGAGGCGCAAGCGAGCCTTTCATCACGTTCATGCCGAGGAGGAGCACCCCGAGGCCCAGGGCGACCCTCCCCCAGAACCGGGAGCTGCTGCTCCTGCCGGCGAAGTTCAGCAGGAGGCCGAGAGCGATGCCGGGATAGGCGTACTCCGTGATGTTGAAAGCTATCAACTGGCCGGTCATGGTCGTGCCGATGTTCGCGCCCAGGATCACCCCGACGGCCTGCTGGAGCGACATGAGGCCGGTGTTCACGAAGCTCACCAGGATGACGGTCGTCGCACTGGAACTCTGGATTATCGCCGTAACGACGGCTCCGGCGACCAGACCCATCAACCGGTTGCTCGTCAGCCTGCTGAGTATGCTCTTCATCCTGTTGCCCGCCACGCGCATGAGCCCCTCGGACATCAGCTTCATGCCGAACAGGAACAGGGCCAGGCCTCCGATCATCTCGAAGATGATCGTTCTGAGGTTTATCGCGACGGATTCGAAGCGAACGGTTTTGATCCCGCAGCCCGAAACGGAGATCTCGGCTACGGCGACGGCGTCCCCCATTTTGTCGGGAAGGCGGACGAAGGTCGTCGACGAGCCCTCGGAGTCCGTACGGACCAACAGCCGGTAGACATCTCCGGAGGTGGAGTCCGTCAGAATGGATGTGCTCGGATGGCCGTCCACGGGGATGAGGCTCCCGCAGCCGGGTTCGATGGAGAAGACCACGGGAACGTCGACGAGAGGGAGGCCTGTGACCGAGTCGGAAACAAGGACGCTGATCGGCTCTTCCAGCAGCCTTCCGGTCGATCCCGTCTGGTTCCCCCCCGATGCCTCGACGAGGATCCCGGATCGTTGCGAGGGGCTGCCGGCGCCGATCAGAGCGAGGATCAGGACAAGACCGGACATCATGACGGGGCGAATATAGCCGGCCGGAACGCACCCTGCCATGACGCTTGCGCGAAGCGGCCCGGCAGGATAGTTTCCGTACATGAAAAACCGGATTCTGGACACGGCGTGCGCGCTGATCGAGAGCCTCAGGCCGAGGTCCTGGCTCAAGAACGTGTTCCTATTCGCCGGGATCATCTTCGCAAGGCTCTGGAGCCCCGGGGCTGTGCTGGTCACCGCCCTGGGCGCACTGGGCTTCTCACTGCTCGCCGGATCGATCTATCTCGTCAACGACGTGGCCGACAGGCGGAGGGACATCCTCCACCCCGACAAGAGGATGCGTCCGGTCGCATCGGGCAGGCTGGCCCCGGGAACGGCCCTCGCGGCGGCGGCCCTGCTCGCCTTCATGGTGCTGTCGATCTCGTTCGCCAGATCGCGGGGATTCTTCACCGTGTGCCTCGCCTACTTCATCATGCAGCTCCTGTACTCCTTCAAGCTCAAGCACGTGCCGATACTCGACTGCCTCCTGATCGCGATGGGATTCGTCCTCCGGGCGCTTGCCGGGGTGGAGATCGTATCGGATGCCGGATTCGAGATCACCATCTCTCCCTGGCTGGTGTTGTGTACCTTCTTCGTCGCAGTATTCCTGGCCTTCTCCAAGAGACGGGCCGAGGTCGTAGCCCTGGGTGACGGGGCCAGGCAGCACCGGGCCATACTTAAGGAGTACACTCCCTACCTCCTCGACGAGATGATCGGCGTCTCGACTTCGGCCAGCCTGATGTGCTACGCGCTCTACACCGTCAGCGAGAGGACCACCGCGCAGGTGTCCCCCAATCTGTGGATGACCGTTCCCTTCGTCGCTTTCGGCATCTACAGATACCTCTACCTGGTCCACATGAGGAACATGGGGGGCAGCCCCGAGAAGACGCTGCTCTCCGACCCGCCGATGATCCTCAACATCCTTCTCTGGCTGGGATCGGTGATTGCGGTGCTCTGGTTCTTCCCCGCCCCACAGCCCTGAGATGAACGGCCGCGCATCCGGGAGGGCGGAGGCCAAGATCAACCTCGGGCTCAGGATTCTGGGCCGAAGGGACGACGGCTTCCACGACATCAGAAGCATCTTCCACTCCATCTCGCTGGCGGACGAGATCGATATCGCCCTTTCGGACTCGGGAGGCGTCTCCATCTCCGTGGAGGGAGGAGGAGGCCTGGTGCCCGCGGACGGGACGAACCTCGCCTGCAGGGCCGCTGCGGCGTTCATGGACAGGGCCGGCCTCTCCGGCGGCGTCTCGATCCGCATCCTGAAGAGGATACCGGCGGGCGGAGGCTTGGGCGGAGGCAGCAGCGACGCCGCCTGCACCCTGCGTCTCATGAGGGATATAACGGGGCTCGATCCGGGCCTCTTCGAGATCGCATCCTCCCTCGGTAGCGACGTGCCTTTCTTGCTCACCGGAGGCGCGGCGCTCGTCGAGGGGAGGGGTGAACGCATCACCAGGATCGAGGCCGGGGATTTCCATGTCCTGATCCTCGATCCGGGGGTGCATTCCTCCACTGCCCAAGCTTACGCGGACTGGGATATGCGTCATCCAGGCTTGACGATACGGCATTCCAGGTGCGATCTTCCGACCCCGGAACTTGCATGGCATGAGGGTAGACCTTTCCCTGTAAGCCTCTGCAACGATTTCCTGCCGCTCCTGGTGGAGCGCTTTCCGGCAATGGCCGAGACAGCCGACAGGTTGGACGCCTGTGCGTCTATCTGGGGGCTGTCGGGGTCGGGTTCGTGCTTCTACGCCCTCTTCAGGTCGGCGCACGAGGCGGAATCGCTGGAGGCGAGCGTCCCCAGACGCTTTTCACCGGTGCTGTGCAGGGCGACGTGTTCCGCTGGGGTGTCGTCCAACTGGTAGGACACAGGACTTTGGATCCTGTCGGTGGAGGTTCGAGCCCTCCCACCCCAGCCACACCAATCCCCGAGAGGAAGGGGTCATAGTAATGCCTGAGATGATCGAGCTTTCCGTCATGGCAAGGGCGGCGGCCGGGTCGGCCGAAGCCAGGAGGATGAGGAGGTCGGGAGACCTTCCGGCGGTGATCTACGGAGGAGGCGGCGAGTCGCTCGTGAAGCTTTCCACCTTCGAATTCATGAAGAAGGTCGGGTTTTCCTCCTCGATAATGGTCGCTCTGGTCGGCGAGGGAGGCGAGCGGTCCACAGCCATCATCAAGGAGGTGCAGTGGGACCGTCTCACCGACAAGCCGCTGCACGTGGACTTCTACCGTGTTTCAATGGATCAGATCGTCGAGGTGAAGGTGCCCCTGCAGATCGAGGGCACGCCCAAGGGGCTGCTCTTCGGCGGCGTGCTGGATCAGCTCATGTATGAGGTGCAGGTGAAGGTCAAGGCTTCGGCCATTCCTTCCAGGATCACCGTCGATGTTTCCGGGCTCGACATAGGCGACGGTATCCATGTAAGCGACCTCGAAGTGCCTGAGGGCGTGACCGTCGACACTCCGGGCGATCATCCCGTTGCGCACGTCGTCCCGCCCACCGTTGAGAAGGTCAAGGAGGAGGAGGCCGAGGCGACGGCCGAGGAGGCTTCTGCTGCGTCCGATTCCGAGGAGAAGAAGTAGCGGAGGTCTCGGATGCCTGGGCTCCGGCTCGCTCTGTGTCTGGGCAATCCTGGACCCAGGTACTCTCTGACCTGGCATAACGCCGGCTTCTGGACCGCCGATGTACTGGCGGCGGAGGCCGGCGTCTCATTTCGCAACGCGGGTCTTTTCTCCGCTGCGAGGCTCCCATCGGGCCTCGAGGTGGCGAAGCCCTCCACGTTCATGAACGAGAGCGGCCGCGCTGCGGCCGCTCTTCTTTCCAGCCTCGACGTCACGCCTGAAGAACTGCTGGTCGTCTGCGACGAAGCGAGCCTCCCCCTGGGTACGATCCGGCTCCGGGCAGGCGGATCGGCCGGCGGCCACAAGGGGATGGCCAGCCTTATCTCCACGCTTGGAACGGATTGCTTTCCCCGGCTCCGCCTCGGCATAGGACCGATTCCCGAGGGTGTCGATCTGGCCGACTACGTTCTGGCCAGGGTTCCCCGGAAGCTCGAGGAGGAGGCCTCTCTCATGGCCCACAGGGCCGCAGACTGCGTAACGATGGCCTTCGAGCAGGGCATTGAAGCCGCCCAGAGCGCCTTCAACTCCCGCCCCAGCTCCCCGTCCCCTCCGGATCTGTAGAACTTGAAGGGGCCGCCGGATCGGCGGCCCCTTCCGCGCTGATCAGGGATTATTACTGAGT